>JAAYSY010000269.1 GCA_012518235.1 Bacteroidales bacterium | reverse complement strand
AGAAACGTTGTACAACAATCCATAATAAATATAGGTTAAAGAGGAGGAGAATAAGAAAAAAAGAATAATTTTGCTATAAGGCTAATAAAGGAACTAGACTAAGAGACACACTAAATGTAACACTACCTAGCACTACACTAAAACAAATAATATTCTGCAAAAATTAAACAATAAAAATGTTAAGTGTACCAAAATGATTTATAACCTTAAAAATGAAGTAACAGCTATAAACCCAGTTTCTCTCTAATAAAAGATTCTATAAAATCAGTGGTTTTAGCTAATCCTAAAACAGAAGACTCAATGCATAAGTGATATGTAGATGCTACTCCCCACTCTTTATTGCTATAATAATTATAATAGGTCGAACGTTTCTTATCAGCTTTAATCAAAATATCTCGAGCCTGATTTTCTGTTACATTTTCATTTCTAGATTGAAAAGCCTTTATCCTAGCATCCATAGAAGCCGAAACAAAAACATTTATACAACGTGGATGATTTCTTAATATATAATCAGCACATCGACCCACAAAAAGAGAAGACTCTTCATTCGCTAAATCTCTAATTACATCACTTTGAATTTTAAACAACTCGTCGTTGCTTAAGTAATTGCTACCACAAAACAAAGCTGCATCAGCTACAAAAGGAAATCGAGAACCAAACAAACCACTCCCCCCTAAACTTTTGGATGCTTTTTCATCGGCTTCTTCAAAAAACTTTTCATTTAGTCCACTCTGCTTGGAAGCAATTTCCAATAATTTGCGATCATAATATTTAATAGAGAAACGCTTCGCTAGTTCTTGTCCAATTGAGCGTCCACCACTACCTAGTTGACGACCTACATTTATAACAAATTTATCTGTATTCATCTAATTAAATCTATTTTAAAGGTTTATCATACAATATCAAAAATAACTAAAATCACTCGTTTTATAAATGTTATAATAAACTATTATATTCTTTCTTCTACTTTATTGGGCCTAAACTCTGCTTCTTAAAAAAGTTGAACTGCCTCCACAACATAATTCCCGATGTAATACTTGCCAAAAAATCAGAAATTGGAATACTTATCCAAACACCAATAACACCCCAATAATATGCACAAATTAATATAGCAGGAATTAGAAATAAAACTTGACGTGTTAATGAAAGAAATATAGATTTCTTTACCATTCCAATGCTTTGGAAAAAATTTGAGGTAACCATCTGAAAACCTATAATAGGAAACATAGCTATTGTAATGCGCAATCCTACAACAGAAATACCTTTTAAATCAGTATCTAACGTAAAAAGAGAAACGGCTAAATCAGGAAAAACCATTCCAATAATAAAACCTATGGAAGTAACAAGGGTTGCCCAACGAATAGTTAATTTCAACACTTCAGTGACTCGTTCATATTGCTTTGCACCATAATTATATCCTGCAATAGGTTGCATTCCCTGATTAAAACCCAACACAATCATTATGAATAAGTACTCTATTCGGTTAATTATACCAAATGCACCTATAGCCAAGTCTCCACCATGTCTACCCAATGCTTGATTGATCAGAATTACAATTAAAGATGAAGCAACGTTCATTAAAAATGGAGATACTCCTATTAAAAGAGCTGGTGCAATAATCTCTCGCTTGAGCTTAAAAATACCTTTCTTAAAGTGTAAGAGATTATTTTTATTAGAGAAAAAACCAAACTGCCACAATAAAGCCAAAAGCTGACCTAATACAGTTGCAATGGCAGCTCCTTTAATTCCCCAACCAAACCAAAATATAAATATTGGATCTAAAATGGTATTAATAACAACTGTCATAATAGTTGCACCCATTGCCTTTTTAGGGTGTCCTGATGCTCGTAGTATATTATTAAGACCAAAATACAGATGAGTTATAACATTTCCTAAAAGCAAAACTCCCATATAATCTCTAGCATAGGGTAAGGTATCCTCACTAGCACCAAAAAAGTAAAGTATTGGATCAAGAAAAATAAATGATATAGCAGCAAAAAGAATACTAATTATAATATTAAGGATTACAGCATTGCCTAATATGTTTTGTGCATTATTATAGTCTTTTTGCCCTAAACGCATGGAAATCATAGTAGCAGATCCCACACCAACTAAAGTCCCAAATGCAGTACTTAGATTCATTAAAGGAAATGTTACAGCTAACCCTGACAAAGCCAAAGGTCCTACTCCATGACCAATAAAAATACTATCAATCATGTTATATAACGACGTGGCTGTTTGAGCTATAATAGCTGGAATTGCATATTGCCTTAACAGAATTGACACTCGCTCAGTACCTAGTGATATAGGTGCATTTTGTGTATTCATATAAAATCCTCTTAAAATTCATTATTACTCACCTCACAAAAGTAGTCTTTATTTATAATAAATTAGAACACAAACACTAATTAAAAAACTCTTCTATTATTATTTATGGTTATTTTAATTCAGTTTAAATATCTACACATTATTTAATAACCAAAGGGACACGATTCTAACTTTAGAAAATAATCCTAACATAATTGCTATTGATAAACTGATACGAAAAATCAAATCGTAATATTAACATACACACAGGGTTAAAAAAAGCAGAACATTGAAACGAAATTAAAAATTTCAAGTGTATAGACTGTATTAAAATAATAGCTCGACCTAAATCAACATCTAATATCATAAAACTATAATAAGTAGCCTATCCATTTGAATAACAATTAAATCGTATCGTAATGTGAAAAAACTTTCGTATTTTTGCTTTTTAGAGTATTCAATTTAGATTGATAGAAATGAATGTATTAGAACTTAGTGAACAAGAAATTATAAGACGAAATAGTCTAAACGAGCTTCGCGAAATGGGTATAGACCCTTATCCTGCAGCAGAGTATAAAGTAAATGCCCTCTCTACAGACATTTTAGCAGAATTTAAAGATGATGCAGAGGAACAACAAAAAGTTATTATTGCAGGACGTATAATGAGTCGCCGAATAATGGGTAAAGCCTCGTTCATTGAACTTCAAGACACTAATGGACGAATTCAAGTATATATTACTAGAGACGATATTTGTCCTGAAGACAATAAAGATTTATATAATAAAGTTTTCAAAAAGCTACTAGACTTAGGAGACTATATCGGTATAGAAGGATATGTTTTTAGAACAAAAATGGGTGAAATTAGTGTACATGCTGAAAAATTAACTGTTCTAGCAAAAGCATTACGTCCCCTACCTATTGTAAAATATGATAAAGAAGGAGTAGCTCATGATACTTTTGAAGACCCTGAACTTCGATATCGTAGAAGATATGTTGATTTAATAGTTAACAAAGATGTTAAAGAGACGTTCGTTAAACGGACTAAGATTTTTAACTCTATGCGTAACTACTTTAATGAAAGAGGTTATTTAGAAGTGGATACTCCTGTGTTGCAAAGCATTCCTGGAGGAGCTGCTGCACGTCCTTTTATTACCCACCACAACGCATTGGATATTCCTATGTATCTACGCATTGCAAATGAACTTTATTTAAAAAGACTAATTGTTGGTGGCTTTGATGGGGTATACGAGTTTTCAAGAAACTTCAGAAACGAAGGGATGGATAGAACACACAATCCTGAGTTTACTGTTATGGAAATATACGTTGCATATACCGACTATCAATGGATGATGGAATTCACTGAAAACATGTTGGAACATATAGCTCTAGATGTGTTAGGTACTACTGACGCAGTAGTGGGTGACCAAACCATCAGTTTTAAAACTCCTTTCAAACGAGTTACCATGACCGATTCAATCAAAGAATTTACAGGATTTGATATTACGGGTATGGATGAAAGTCAGCTTCGTGATGTTTGTGATAAATTAGAGATCGAACATGACCCTTCTATGGGAAAAGGAAAACTTATTGATGAAATTTTTGGAGAAAAATGTGAGGGTAATTACATCCAACCTACTTTTATTACTGATTATCCAATCGAAATGTCTCCTTTAACAAAAAGACATCGTGACAATCCTGAATTAACAGAGCGTTTTGAACTAATGATTAATGGTAAAGAGTTATGTAATGCATACTCAGAGCTTAATGATCCTATAGATCAGTTAAAGCGTTTTGAAGATCAAATGAAACTTTCTGAAAAAGGAGATGATGAAGCTATGTTCATTGATAGAGACTTTGTACGTGCTCTAGAATATGGTATGCCTCCTACTTCTGGAATGGGTATAGGTATGGATCGATTAGTAATGTTACTCACTGGACAAACTGCTATTCAAGAAGTACTTTTCTTCCCACAAATGCGTCCAGAAAAGAAAGTTGAAAAAGACCCTATCCAAAAATATACTGATTTAGGTGTTGATTCTGAATGGGTTCCTTTAATTCAAAAAGCTGGATATAATTTAGTGAAAGACATGAAAGATATAAACCCACAAAAAATTCACCAAGATATCACGGGTGTAAATAAAAAATATAATTTAGGGCTTACAAACCCATCAGTAGATGAAGTATCTTCTTGGGTTGAAAAGATTAATTAAACCTTGGGTTTAAATGGACTCTATGAAACTATCTAATAAAATTGCAATCATAGGTGGAGGAAGCTGGGCTACGGCTATTGCTAAAATGGTCTTAGCCAGAACCACCTCCATATATTGGTATATGCGACGAGATGATCGTATAACCGAATTTAGAGAGCTGGGACATAATCCAGCATATTTAACTGGGATAAAATTTAAAACACGCAACATACAATTTAGTTCTGATATCAATTGGATTGTAAGTCAAGCAGATATTTTAATTTTTGCAACTCCCTCCCCTTATCTTAAAGCCCACTTAAGCAAGCTTACAGAGAAGCTATCAAATAAAACCATCATTACTGCTATTAAAGGTATTGTACCTGAAGACAATATGATTGTTTCTCAATATTTCAAGGAAATATATAAAGTACCTGAAGAGAACATTATTGCTTTAGGTGGACCATGCCATGCTGAAGAGGTTGCTTTAGAACGACTATCCTATTTAACTATTGCTTGTTCGGATATAGAAAAAGCGAATAGTTTTTCTAAACTTTTAGAAAGTCACTATATCAAAACCTCTGTTAGCCTAGATATTAAGGGAATAGAGTATGGATCAGTTCTTAAAAACGTATATGCCATAGGTGCAGGAATATGTAGTGGATTAAAATACGGGGATAACTTTTTAGCCGTTTTTACAACCAATGCTATTCAAGAAATGAGTCGGTTTTTAGATGTAATACATCCTATAAAAAGAGATGTAACTGATTCTGCCTATTTAGGAGATCTATTGGTTACAATCTATTCCAATTTTAGCCGAAATAGAATATTTGGAACAATGGTAGGTAAAGGATATTCAATAAAAAGTGCTCAGGTAGAGATGGAAATGATTGCAGAAGGTTATTATGGAACACGATGTATTAAAGAAATCAATGATGTAGCTAAAGTTGATATGCCTATATTAGAAGCAGTATATAGAATACTCTATAGAAATTCATCTCCTGCTATTGAAATTAAAAAACTAACTCTTCTTTTCAGATAAAACAGAAAAGTAATAAATTAAACAAAACACATTAATTTAGTTCAATATGATACAAATAAATATTGATAAAACATTAGATTTTATATCTAAAGAAAATATCTATGGATATAAAGAAGCTGTAGAAAAAGCTCAATTAGACTTAGAAAAAGGAACAGGTAAAGGTAATGACTTTTTAGGTTGGCTTGAGTTACCTTCTTCTATTACGCAAGAGCACTTAGATGACATTAAAGCAACAGCTAAAACTCTACAAGATAACTGTGAAATCGTAGTGGTAGCAGGAATTGGTGGTAGCTACTTGGGTGCACGTGCTGTTATTGAGGCTCTCTCCAATAGCTTTTCTGACTTTAACACAAATAGAAAAAATCCTGCAATTATATATGCTGGACACAATATTAGTGAAGACTATCTCTTTGAACTTACAGAGTTCTTGAAAGATAAAAAATTTGGTGTAATTAATATATCAAAATCAGGAACAACTACAGAAACTGCTTTAGCCTTCCGTCTCCTAAAAAAACAATGTGAAGATCAAAGAGGCAAAGAGACAGCTAAAAAAGTAATTGTAGCCATTACTGATGCAAAAAAAGGAGCTGCACGCATCACAGCTAATGAAGAGGGATACAAATCTTTTATCATTCCAGATAATGTAGGTGGACGTTTTTCAGTTCTTACTCCAGTGGGTCTATTACCTATTGCTGTGGCTGGTTTTGATATTGATCAGTTAGTCAAAGGAGCTCAAGCTATGGAAAAAGCTTGTAGTTCAGACGTCGAATTTGAAAAAAATCCTGCAGCAATATATGCCGCTACACGCAATGCCCTTTACAACAAAGATAAAAAGATAGAAATATTAGTAAACTACAACCCTAAACTTCATTATATTAGCGAGTGGTGGAAGCAACTTTATGGTGAATCAGAAGGTAAAGAGAACAAAGGAATTTTTCCTGCAGCTGTTGATTTTTCTACTGACTTACACTCTATGGGACAATGGATTCAAGAAGGAGAAAGAACAATTTTTGAAACTGTAATATCAGTTGATAAAGTAAACCATCAGCTCATAGTTCCTAGTGATGAAAAGAATTTAGATGGACTAAACTATTTAGCGGGAAAAAGAGTTGATGAAATCAATAAAATGGCTGAACTTGGAACTCAACTAGCCCACATAGATGGTGGAGTGCCTAATCTTAGAATTGTACTACCAAACCTTAGTGAAAATAGCATAGGTCAACTACTCTACTTCTTTGAGAGAGCTTGTGGAATCAGTGGATATGTACTAGGAGTCAACCCTTTTAATCAACCAGGGGTAGAAGCATACAAAAAGAATATGTTTGCGTTATTAAATAAACCTGGCTTTGAAGAGGAATCTAAAGCAATCCAAAAAAGACTATAATTAACACATTATAAGATAAGAAAGCATAAAAGACTAATCAAAATCTATTTTGGTTAGTCTTTTTCATATATTAAAGAATACAAATCAATTAAGACAGTTATGAAATATAGTAAGATAATTAAAGACTTTTTAGAGAAAAAGAAATACAGTCAAATTAATCTAAAAGCAGCACTTTTTGATATGGATGGTGTTCTTTATGATTCTATGAAAAATCATGCGGTTGCTTGGTGCAACAGTACAAAAGCTTTTGGAGTCAACTTCAACAAAGAGGATGCCTACTTACATGAGGGAAGAACTCGCATTAGTACTATTAATTGGGCCTATCAAAGACAATATGATAGAGATGCCACAGAAGAGGAAATAGAAAACATCTATGAGCTCAAAGAGTCTGAATATAATAAATTTCCTGATGCAAGTCCAATGATTGGAACATCAAAAGTGTTAGAGAAAATAAAAGAAAATGATTTAACAGCTATAGTTGTTACGGGATCATCACAGGAATCTCTTTTAGATAGATTAGAAAATGACTTTCCAAATACATTTCAAGGAGAATCAATGGTTACTGCTTTTGATGTAAAACACGGAAAACCTCATCCTGAACCATATCTTATGGCTCTTAAAAAAGGAGAGTTTAAACCTCAAGAAGCAATAGTAATAGAAAATGCACCTCTAGGTGTTGAATCAGCTGTTGCTGCTGGAATTTTCACTATAGCAGTAAACACAGGACCTCTTGATGATCAAATATTATTAGATGCAGGAGCAAATTTATTATTCCACTCTATGGAAAGCTTAGCTAATGAATGGGAAAAACTATATAATGCACTAAATGAGACAAAAATTTAACCGGATTGAATCTAAAGTAAAGTATCAGACCTAACCCAAACTAAAGTTTTTTATAAAATGATAAAAACTCTATTACGTCTTAATTGTTATGCATAAAAAAAGTATAGTAGTGGATTTAGCACTACTATACTTTTATACTTTTACACTTTTATACTTTTAGAAAAAAGCTAGTCCGATTTACCTATAACAAACCAAACTTTGCACTAAGCAATAATTATTTTATTTAGGCAAATTAAAAGCCTCTTTCATTTTAATCATTTGTTCTTGAGACATACCATCGGGTATAAAACCCATACTTTTGGCATAAATATAAATTTGTGCTGATTTAGATAAAGTATCTACTTGATCAAAAGCCTCACTTATAGTATCTCCCACAGCACAAATGCCATGTTTTTCCCACAATACTACATCATAATCCTCTAACCCCTTTACAGTAGCATTAGCTAACTCCATTGAACTTGGCATTTTATAAGGAATTATACCTAATCCTCTAGGGCAAAAAGCTCTGGTTTCAGGAATCATACTCCACAATAAGTTTGTAAGTACATCCTTTTCTAAAAAAGCACTATTATGTGACATCGCAACTAAATCTGTAGGATGAGTATGTAGTGCAGCCTTATACGTTGAACCACTACCTATCAAATAATTATGAATAGATAAATGAGAAGGCAATTCAGAGGTAGGAAGCACAGGTTGATCGGCTATAATCTCATAAGATGAACAATCGGAGCTAATTCTTATAATTGATCCATTATCCATAGGCCATCTGGCTAAGTCTCTCATTCTTTTTTGAGTTCCCTTGCAATAAAAATAAGT
>JAAYSY010000268.1 GCA_012518235.1 Bacteroidales bacterium | reverse complement strand
GTTGTTTCTACAGGTATTGGCTGTGACAATGTGGATATTGTAGTAAATGAGTTAGATGCACTAGCTAATATCAACTTTGAAACTCGCGAAGAAAACGAAAAGATTAGACAGTTAGAAATGGTGCGAATTGGAACCTGTGGTGGATTACAACCATTTACTCCTGTTGGTACTTTTATTTGCTCAGTAAAATCAGTGGGTTTCGATGGGTTGCTTAATTTCTATGCTGGACGTAATGAAGTTTGCGATCTTGAGTTAGAAAAAGCTTTTCTAAAACATATGAAATGGCAGGGTAATCAATGTCAACCTGCTCCCTATGTTATTGACGCAAATGAAGACTTAATCAATCGCATAGCTAAAGATGATATGGTACGAGGAATTACTATTTCAACAGGTGGCTTCTTTGGACCTCAAGGACGTGAATTACGTATCCCATTAGCTGATCCAGATCAAAACAGCAAAATTGAAAGTTTTGAATATAATGATCTTAAAATCACAAACTTTGAAATGGAAAGCTCTGCCTTAGCTGGTTTAGCTCGGTTAATGGGACATAAGGCAACGACTTGTTGTATGGTTATTGCTAATCGATTAATTAAAGAAGCAAATACAGGATATAAGAATACAATTAACATTTTAATAAAAACTGTACTTGATAGACTTTAATCAAAAATTTGTTGCCATCGATTTTGAAACTGCAACGGGCTATCGTCATAGTCCTTGTTCTGTAGGAATCGTAACGATTGAAAAAGGTTGTATTCAAGATGAGTATTATACTTTAATTAGACCTCCTAAAAACGAATATTGGCGACAAAACATACAAATACATGGAATTACTCCGGAGATGACTTCAAATGCTCCGGAGTTTTCTACTATCTACCCTGAAATCAAAAATAGACTACTAGGACATCAAGTTGTTGCCCATAATGAATCGTTTGACCGATCTGTCTTAGTCCGTACAATGCAACTAAATCAGTTGAATGATTTTGACCTAGATTTAGACCAAAAATGGCATTGTACCTTAAAAATATATCGCTCATTAGGTTTTAAACCTGCCAATCTTGGAGCTTGTTGTAATCGACTAAATATTCCATTGCAACACCACGAAGCTTTATCCGATGCACGTGCCTGTGCACAACTATATTTAAAATACCTCAAGCAGTTATAAAATAATCTTGTATCTTTGGAGCAAAAGACTGGAAGATATGATGATAGATCAACATACCATATGTGCTATTGCTACAGCACAAGGAGGTGCTTTAGGGATAATACGAATATCAGGAGCGAATGCTATTGACATTGCTCATAAATTATTCAAACCAGCTAATCCCAAAAACACTTTAATTAACCAACGTCCCTATACACTTACTTTTGGACGTATATATGATAAAGACGAAGTTATAGATGAGGTTTTAGCGAGTGTCTTTCATGCTCCACACTCATATACTGGGGAAAATAGTGTGGAATTAACCTGTCATGGTTCTACTTATATTCTACAAAAAATAGTACAACTTCTTCTAGATAATGGTTGTCGATTAGCAAATCCAGGCGAATATACGCAGCGTGCATTCTTAAATGGAAAAATGGACTTAAGTCAAGCAGAAGCAGTGGCCGATTTAATAGCCTCATCTTCTCGTGCCTCACATCGTGTGGCTATGACTCAAATGAGAGGTGGCTTTAGTAAAGAACTTCACAAACTACAACAACAACTATTAGAGTTCTCCTCTTTAATAGAATTAGAGTTAGATTTTAGTGAAGAAGATGTAGAGTTTGCAGATCGTAAACAACTAACCTCTCTTGCTGACAAAATTGAGCAAGTCATCTCTCAACTTACGCACTCTTTTAGCGTAGGTAATGTTCTTAAAAATGGAGTTCCAGTTGCATTAGTCGGTGAAACAAATGCTGGTAAATCAACACTATTAAACCAACTATTAAAAGAAGAGAAAGCGATTGTAAGTGATATTCACGGAACTACTCGCGATGCCATTGAAGATACTACAGTAATAAAAGGTCAGACTTTCCGTTTTATTGATACGGCGGGTATTCGTGAAACAACCGATCAAATTGAAACGCTTGGCATTGAACGCACCTTTGAAAAAATGAGTCAAGCTGAAATAGTACTGTGGGTTATCGATGCTACTCAAGCTGTAGAACAGATAGAGCAATTGTCTCACCAAATTATTCCTATAGTTGAGAATAAACCACTCTTATTATTAATCAACAAATCGGACTTATTATCTAAAAATGAGCTTGAATCTATCCAAGACAAACTAAACTCTATCCCATTCAAAAACGCTCAGTTTTTGTTAATCGCAGCTAAAGAAGGAGCAGGTATAAATGAATTAGAACAACAATTAGTTAAATCAGCTCAACTACCCCAAATAGCTCAAAATGATGTTATAGTTACAAATGCTCGTCACTACGAAGCACTAAAACTCGCCTTAGCATCTATTCAACGTGTGCAACAAGGTTTAGAAAATCAAATTTCAGGTGATTTTTTAGCTCAAGATATTCGAGAGTGTATTTATCATCTTAGTGATATTGCTGGTGAGGTTACAACAGATATGGTATTACAAAATATTTTCAAAAACTTCTGCATTGG
>JAAYSY010000267.1 GCA_012518235.1 Bacteroidales bacterium | reverse complement strand
TAGTGTTTATGCTAATCTACGAGCACCATCACTAATTACTACATCATAAACTTTTGGATTTCTTTCGTATTTCTCTTTAAATGCTTTTACAGTTGTTTCAATAAAGTTATCATACAATTCTTCTTTTACAATGTTTATTGTACAACCACCAAAACCACCGCCCATTAAGCGAGAACCTGTTACTCCACATTTCTTAGCACAATCATTTAAGAAGTCTAACTCTTCGCAGCTAACTTCATAAAGTTTGCTTAAACCATGATGTGTTTCGTACATTTTTTTACCTACCGTTTCGTAGTCTCCTAATTCAAGAGCATCACTCACATCCAAAACACGTTGTGTTTCTTCTATTACATATTCAGCGCGTAAGTAGTCTTCAGAATCAATTTCATTTTTTGATTCATTCAACATTTCCATTGTGCAGTCGCGTAAAAACTCTACATGAGGATGTTTCTTTTGAATTATAGCTACAGCATTTTCACAGCTTTTTCTTCTTTTGTTATAAGCAGAGGATGCTAGTTCGTGCTTAACTACTGAGTCTAATAAAACCACTTTATATCCTTTGGGATCAAAGGGGAAGTATTGATACTCCATTGAGCGTGTATCCAAGCGAATTAGATGACCTTCTTTTCCAAATATTGAAGCAAATTGGTCCATAATACCACAATTAACCCCAACATAGTTGTGTTCCGTTGCTTGACCAATTTTCGCTAATTCAAACTTGTCAATTTTACTATCTGCAAATAATTCATTGAGAGCAAAAGCATAAGTACTCTCAATAGCTGCAGAAGATGACATTCCAGCTCCTAGAGGAACATCACCGGCAAAAGCAGTATCGAATCCTGTTACTTCTACACCTCTTTTAATCATTTCTCGGCATACACCAAATAAAAATTTAGCCCATCCTTGTGTAGGTAAATCTTCTTCGTTAAGACCAAACTCAACACTATCTTTTAAGTCAATTGAGTAGGCTCTAACTTTGTCTGTTCCATTAAGTTTTATCTCAGCTATAATTCCTTTGTCTATAGCTCCAGGAAAAACAAAACCTCCGTTGTAGTCAGTGTGTTCTCCTATTAAATTTATTCTACCAGGAGAAGCATATACGAATCCGTCAGTATTATCAAAATGCTTTTTGAATTCGCTTCTTACTGTTTCTAAGTTCATAGTTTAAGTTTTTAATATAAAAATTAGTTATCTGCTCTTTTTGTTACTTTGCTACCAATTAAAGCATAATATAATAAATAGATTAATCCAGCAAACACTAACCAGAAACTAGCTGTATAACTAATTGAGTCAGCAATACCTCCTTGAATTAGTGGGAATATACCACCACCTACAACTAACATCATAAAGATACCAGATGCAGCTTCTGTGTGTTTACCTAATCCTTCAACAGCTAAGTTGAATATACTACCCCACATAATTGAAGTACAGAATCCACAAAGAGTTAAAAACATAAATGTAATAGGCACTTCAGCTAGACCTAGAGAGATATCACTCATAAATACTGGCATTTTAACAAGAGTATCAGTAGAGCTGAAAATAGCTAAAACCACTAATAATGCAGCAAGTCCTGATGTTGTAGATAACATCGCTTTACTAGAAACTTTACCGCCAAAAATACCACCTAAAAGTCTACCTATCAACATTAAAAACCAATAAGTACCTACAACAGAACCAGCAATTGTTGGATTGATTCCTAATCCGCCTTCTGCAGCACTTGATGTCATAAATAGGTTACTAAAGTTAGGAATACCTACTTCAACTCCAACATATACAAAAATAGCAATAGCTCCTAAAGCGAAGTGTTTATACGAAAGCGGTGCTGTTATTGTTTCAGCAACAGATGTATTATTTTCTTCTTGTCTTGCTAAACTAGGTTCGGGTATATTAACAATAAGTAAAACAACAAAAACAAAAGCAAAAACTCCCATAGCTATAAATAAAGCAGGGTTAGCATCTTTAATTGTTGCTTGTGATGCATTACCGATTAAATAACCAACTAATACAGGTACAATAGTAGCATTAAGTGAGTTAAAAGAACCTCCAATTTGAATTAATTGGTTTCCTTTTTTCCCACCACCTCCAAGAGTGTTAAGCATTGGATTTACTACTGCATTTAGCATACACATAGAGAATCCAGAAATGAAAGCTCCAGCTAAATATACAGGAAAGCTAGCAAATGAACCTGAAAGATATTGTATTCCAACGCCTATGAAACCAACAGCAACTGCTATTAAAGCGGTTTTCTTATATCCTACTCGTTGAAGTAGAAGACCTGATGGAATACCCATAAAAAGATAAGCTAAAAAGTTGGCTGCATTTCCTAACTGTGACATGAAGTTAGATGCACCAAATTGATTTTTTACAATGATTCCCATAGGATTTTGCAAACCTGTAACGAAAGAAATCATTCCAAATAATGCTATCATTACAATGATAGGCAATACATAACTTTTTTGTTGTTTTGTCATGGTGTTTTTAATTTATTAAATTTAATTATATTAATTCTTTTCTACAGTAAAAGTATAAATCGATTTTTGATAATATGTTTCTCCAGGATTTAACACAGGAGAAGGAAAGTGTGTTTGATTAGGACTATCAGGGAAGTTCTGTGCTTCAAAACATATGGCACTTCTTTCAGGAAAAGTAGCACCATTAGCACCTGTAAATCCTCCAAGCCAGTTTCCTGTATAAAGTTGTACCCCTAATTCAGTAGTGAATACATCCATTTTTCTACCACTTTTAGGATCAAAACAGGATGCAGCAAAACTAAGTTCGTTTCTCTCTTTTTTATTGAGAACAAAGCAGTGATCATAACCAGCTCCTCGAATCAATTGTTCGTGTTTATCATTAATTCTATCTCCTATATTGTAGGGTATTCTAAAATCAAAAGGAGTGTTCTCAACTTTATGTATTTCTCCTGTTGGAATAGAGGTCTCGTCAATGGGAATATAGTAATTTGCGTTGATCAGTACTTTGTTATCTTCAATAGAAGGAGTAGGGTTAGCTGTTCCAGCTAAATTGAAAAATCCATGATTCGTGAGGTTTACTAAAGTTGGGGCATCAGTTGTTGCCTTATATTCAAAAGTTATAGAGTTTGAATCGTTTAGTAGTTCATATATCATTTCTATTTTTAGATTTCCAGGAAAACCTTCCTCTCCATCTTTTGATTTGTAAGTGAAAACTATTTTTTGATCGCTTACTTGATGATAATCCCAAACCTTAGTGTGGAAACCAGTAGGACCTCCATGAAGATGATTCGGACCATTATTTGTCGCAAGGTTGTATCCCTTATTATTTAGATAGAACTTACCTTTAGCAATCCGATTTCCATATCGGCCTATTGTAGTACTTAAAAAAGGCTCAGGTCCATGTATAAGATCGTCTAAGCTATCATAGCTTAAAATAATATTGTCAAAGTTGTTCTCTTTATCGGGAACCATTATAGCTGTTATTGTGCAACCATAATTTGTAACGGCAACTTGCATTCCATGCTTGTTTTCTAAAACAAACAAGTCTACATTTTTACCATCAATAACCTTTTTGAATTTTTCTTTATTGAATGTATAATGCCCATTAGAAGGGGATAAGGTGTTTTTCATTTTAATTAATTAAAATTTATATGTGCTTCACAAAGTAAATCAAAAAGCTTCATTAAATAAATTTATATACTAACAATAAAACATTTTTTTAGTAAAGTTTAATAAATGATTTTTCTTTTTGTTTTGTGCTTCGTTTTTTAATTTGATTAGTTTGGTTGTTTATTAACTGTATTTTGTATTTTTGTAATAATTTTGAAGATATACAAAGAATTAAAAATTAAAAAAGAAAATGTATCCTTTTAAATTTAAACCAGTATTAAAGCAAACATTGTGGGGTGGAAATAAAATTATTCCATTCAAAAAACTAAATGAAAGCTTAGAAAATGTAGGAGAGAGTTGGGAGATTTCAGGTGTAGTAGGTTCTGAATCTGTTGTAGCTAATGGGGCAGATGCAGGATTGACTTTAACTCAACTAGTAAGAGAGTATAAAGGAGATTTAGTAGGAGATGATAATTATGCTCATTATTATGATAAATTCCCTTTACTTATAAAGTTTATTGATGCTCAGCAAGATCTATCTATTCAAGTTCATCCAGATGATGAGTTAGCAAAAGCACGTCATGATTCATTGGGTAAAACCGAGATGTGGTATGTTGTTGATGCTGAACCTGGTGCTAAATTAAGATCTGGATTTTCTGAGGAGATTACACCTAAAGAGTACAAGCAACGAATTCATAACCATACTATATTAGATGTATTACAAGAGTATGAGATTAAAAAAGGTGATGTGTTTTTCTTACCTGCCGGGAGAGTACATAGTATTGGAGCAGGATCTTTTATAGCTGAAATTCAGCAGACTTCTGATATTACTTATAGAATATATGACTTTGATAGGAAGGATGCTGATGGTAACCCAAGAGAACTACATACAAGTTTAGCAGCTGATGCTATAAATTATGAAGTACTTGATGATTATAGAACGCACTATGAAGTAATAGAAAATGAGCCAGTTGAGTTAGTGGCTTCTCCTTATTTTACGACTTCTGTTTATGAAATGAGCGAAGAAATAAGCTGTGATTATACAGAGCTCGATTCATTTATTATATTTATCTGTGTAGAGGGCAGTTGTAAAATGATTGATAATCAAGAAAATGAAGTAGAGCTTCAAGCGGGTGAAACCGTGTTGTTTCCTGCTACTACATTGGATGTTAGAATTGTACCGAATGGAAATGTAAAATTGTTGGAAACTTATATTTAATCATAAAGGAGTAGTTAATTGTTTACTACTTCAACTTATTAGTTAAGGCGAGTGAATTTAAAATATTAAAACATTCGCCTTAATACTTTTCTTATTTTCTTAAAAGATTTCCATCCTAGTCGGAGAACACTAAAAGCACTAAAACCTAATTGAAAAGGTCTGAAATAAGATTGGGTACTACTAACTATAGAATTGACAGGCTGTATGGCCGTCTGAACATGAGTAGTAATTAATTCTTGTTGTTTACGAATTTCTAATAAAACTTCTTTTTTCCTATTAGAAATATCTGCTAAGGTTATTTTATCCTTGTTGGGAAAGTGTGTATTGAAAGACATATTTATTGTTTTTTATTATCTGTATCACTTAAAAATAAATTAGCAGTGAAGTTAACAATAGGAGATATAATTAATCTTTTTCTCAACAAGTAGACAAAAAGAATTAAGATTAAATAGAGTACACCAATAATTAAAAAGCTAGCACCTAAACCTCCAACATAAGGTGCTAAAGCATACGCTATGGCAAGTAAAATAAAAAACAGAGCTACCATGCCTAGTATTATAAAAATAATGATTAGAACAAGAGCAGAGAATAAAATAGTTAGTTTCTCTGTTATCTCTAACTTGGTATATTCTTTTTGAAGAGATAAATATTTTTTAATCTCTTCAAAAAGATTTTTGATACTGGTAATTGTATTATCACTAAACATAGTAGTTCTGTTAGTCCAAATTAATTCGTTTTTATTAGTCAGCTATTTCTTTTACTTCTGAGGCAATTTCATCTACTAACTCATCTAAATCAGACTTACTTAGTTTAATTCCTTTATCACGAAGTTTTTGGGCAATTAATTCACGGGTGTCTTCACCTTTTTCAGGTGCAAAAAGTATACCGAATACTGCACCAACAATAGCACCACTTAAAAAAGCTCCTAAAATGTTAAATCCTTTCATAGTTTATCTTTTTTTAGTAAAACATACATACACTAATATAACAACCCATAAGGCCTTATTGTTTGTGCATATGAGGTGTTTTTTGTATTCAAAGATAGTTTTTTTTCTTAAAAAGCAAACGAAAGTAGGAGATAACTTTTATTTTTTCGATGAAGTGACTTTAAAACAATTTAATATTAATAGAAATATGTATAATATTTGCTCTTTTCTTTTGATAGAAGGATTTAATTCTGTTATTTTGTCTACAAATTAAAATAGTAAGTTGATAAATTACTATAGAATTAAATATAACTAAAAACGAGTCAATCATTTATAAAAATGAATATTATGAGAAAATTATTTGTTTGGAGCATGGGTTTATGTTTAGCCCTTTCTTTTACAGGATGTAAATCTAGTGAAAGTGCTTATAAAAAAGCCTATGAACAAGCTAAGCAGCAAGAATTAGTAGAAACAGAGGTTACAGCACCCGTTCAAGTTACACCCGTTTATGTTCCAGAGAAAAAAGAAGAAAGACCTGTTCATGGAGCTAATGTGAGAGAGGAAAAAGTGACGGTTGTTTCAGGAAAAGATTCTCTAAAAGAATATAGTGTTGTTTGTGGAAGTTTTGGTGTAAAATCGAATGCTGACCGTTTAAAGAACTTTTTAGATGCAGAAGGATACGATTCAACAATAGCTTTTAATGCAGAAAGAAGTATGTATCGTGTTATTGTAAATACATTCTCTGATCGTGCTTCAGCTGAACGTGCGAGAGATGCATTTAAGGCTCGTTATCCTCACAGGGATGATTTTCAACAATCTTGGCTGTTATATAGAATTTATTAAAAGCTAAGTATTAGATAAAAAATCAAAAAGGCGGTAATCAAATGGTTACCGCCTTTTTGATTAGCGGTTTTTTGTAAACAAGAGTATAATGATGAATAAGCCTGTTATATTCTTGTTCTAGTATTATTTAACCTTTACTTTGTGTTAAAGGATGAAAGTTTTTTTATTTTTGCT
The DNA here is from genome assembly GCA_012518235.1 of Bacteroidales bacterium. Taxonomy (GTDB): domain Bacteria; phylum Bacteroidota; class Bacteroidia; order Bacteroidales; family Bacteroidaceae; genus Bacteroides_E. The sequence goes on along the minus strand of JAAYSY010000267.1, from coordinate 1,268 downwards.
ATACTTTATTTTAACTGTGTTTTATTCATTACATAATTAATCAATGTATTTTGGAAAATAAAGATAAAATCTATTTAGCTATTGATGCTGCTTTAAATGCTGGTAAAGCTATTAGAAAGATATATAATAAGCCCACATCAGGATTTGAAATTGAAAAGAAAGAGGATAACTCACCTTTAACTCTTGCTGATCGCGAAGCACATAAAATCATAATGAATTATTTAAAGCAAACTCCTTATCCTATTTTAAGTGAAGAAGGAAAGTTAGCCGATTTTGAATCGAGATCAGATTGGAAGTCATTGTGGATAGTTGATCCTCTTGATGGGACAAAAGAGTTTATAAAACGGAATGGTGAGTTTACTGTGAATATTGCGTGGGTTGAAAATCAAAAACCTGTTATTGGGGTGATTTATGTTCCTGTATCATCTAAATTGTATTTTTCAGACCTTTCGCTAGGAGCTTATTGTATTGAGTCCATTCAGTCGTTAGATGAATACACCACTTTAGATGATTTAATTAATGTTTCTAATAAATTACCTCTCGAAGCGAATAGGAGAAGGGATGAATATGTTGTTGTAGCTTCTCGTTCACATTTATCCGAAGAAGTAAATGAATATATTAAGCAGTTAAAAGAAGAAGGGTTGTTAGTTAAAACAGTATCAGTAGGTAGTTCATTGAAGTTTTGTTTGATTGCTGAAGGTTCTGCTGATTGTTATCCTCGATTTACACCTACTATGGAGTGGGATACAGCAGCCGGACATGCTATTGTTTTAGCCACAGGGAGCGATGTGTTACAACTATCAACAAATGAGCCTTTATTATATAATAAACAAAACTTGATTAATCCTTTTTTTCTTGTAAAAAACACTAAAATATAATAGTATAATGACTCTACAATCTATTATAGTTTTAGTTTCGTTGATCGGTATGTTAGCTATATTAATAACGGATAAAATGCGGCCAGGCATGACTTTATTATCTGTTGTTATTATTTTTTTAGTGGCTGGTATATTAACGCCAAAAGAAATGCTAGAGGGGTTTAGTAATAAGGGTATGATAACCGTTGCTATGCTTTTTCTAATTAGTGAAGGCGTTCGTCGTTCAGGAGCCTTAAGTGCTGTTGTTAGCAAAGTTTTACCTAATAAAAAAATCCCGGTTCGAAGAGCACAACTTAGGTTGTTTCCCTTAATTTATTCCATCTCATTATTTATTAACAATACGCCTTTAGTTGTTATTTTTGCGCCTATTATTAAACGCTGGGCAAAGGT
>JAAYSY010000266.1 GCA_012518235.1 Bacteroidales bacterium | reverse complement strand
CAGGTAGCTCCTGGAGCACATAAAATGGCTCATTATGCATTTGCATCTGGAGTAATGAATTTAGGTTATATGCTTGCTGGTATGGTTAGTGGTGTATTAAGTGATTGGTTAGGCTATAAGCAATTTTTTATAGTAGTGGCTATTGCAATGATTCCTGCGTTAATTGTGTCTCGCATTATTCCTTTTACCTATCCAGAACATAATAAAGAGTCTATTTAAGTAGTGAAATAATTATTAACAGTAAAAATATATTTTATGGAAAACAAAATTAAAATAGAAGGTCAAGCCTTGCCAAACATGCCGTGGGAGGATCGTCCTTCCGGTTGTAAAAGCGTGATGTGGCGATTTTCGGGTAATCCAATTATTGGACGTGATGCATTGAGTACATCTAATAGTATCTTTAATAGTGCAGTAGTTCCATTTGAAGATGGCTATGTTGGTGTCTTTCGTTGTGACGATACGAATCGTAGAATGCGACTTCACGTAGGTTTCAGTAAAGATGGTATTGATTGGGATATTGAAGAAGAAGATTTAAACCTAGTAGGAGGAGACGATGAAATTGCTGAGTGGGTATACGGTTATGATCCTCGAGTAGTTTGGATTGAAGATCGTTATTACGTTACTTGGTGTAATGGATATCATGGTCCTACAATAGGTTGTGCTTGGACTAAAGATTTTAAGACGTTTCATCAGCTTGAAAATGCTTTTTTACCATACAATAGAAATGGTGTGCTTTTTCCACGAAAGATAAACGGAAACTTTGCAATGCTTAGCAGACCAAGTGATAATGGTCATACAGCTTTTGGAGATATATTCTATAGTGAATCGCCTGATATGGAATTTTGGGGAAGACATAGACATATTATGTCGCCAGCTGCTTTTGAAGATAGTGCATGGCAATGTATGAAAGTAGGTGCTGGCCCAATTCCTATTGAAACGTCAGAGGGATGGTTAATGATTTATCATGGAGTGTTGCGTTCATGTAATGGTTATGTATATAGTTTTGGATCTGCTTTATTAGATAAAGAAAAACCATGGAAAATGATAGCTCGAAGTGGTCCTTATTTAATTGCTCCTCGCGAAATATATGAGTTAGCTGGAGATGTTCCTAATGTAACTTTTCCTTGTGCTGCATTACACGATCCTGACACTAAGCGTATAGCTGTTTATTACGGATGTGCTGATACGGTGACTAGTATTGCATTTGGATATATTGATGAAATTATAGAGTTTACAAAGAAGAACAATATACTATAAGTGTTTGAAAAGTTGATTGTAAAAGAAGTTCATCTACTTCAATGTTTTTGATGGGGTGGACTTCTTTTTATCTACATGCTAAAGATATTTATTCATTTAATAGTGTATGTTTTTTTGAAATATGAAGAATAAAAAAGAGGCTAAACCAAATAATGGTTAGCCTCTTTAAGTATATTATAAACTAGTGTTTATGCTAATCTACGAGCACCATCACTAATTACTACATCATAAACTTTTGGATTTCTTTCGTATTTCTCTTTAAATGCTTTTACAGTTGTTTCAATAAAGTTATCATACAATTCTTCTTTT
>JAAYSY010000047.1 GCA_012518235.1 Bacteroidales bacterium | reverse complement strand
TGGGTTAAATATAGTTCAAACAAATAATAAAGGAGTATATCAGTTATTGAGTACGGCAGAAGCTAATTATGTGTTCATTAGTATCCCCTCTGGTTATGAAGTGCCATTTAAAGATAATGCTCCTCATTTTTTTAGAAAAGTTCCAGAAGAGTATAGTTCTAAACAGATTGTCAATTTTGAATTAAAGCGAAAGAAAGAAGAAGAAAAACAGCATGTGACAATAGTTTGGGCTGATCCTCAAGTATATTATTTGGATGAAATTCCTGAGCTACAAGAGGCTGCAGATGATGTGAAGGAGTTACTTTCTTTAAACTATAAAGATGTACCGGCACATGGATTAGTTGCTGGGGATATGATAGGTTGGTTGAAAGATGCTGATACGCTTTATGAGCCTATAAAAAGGACTATTAATAGTATTGGAGTTCCATTTTTCTATGCTGTGGGGAATCATGATATGGATACTAATTCTAGAACAAATTACTCTTCAAAAAAAACTTATAATCGATATTTCGGTCCTACATATTATTCCTTTAATAGAGGAGATATTCACTATATAGTCCTCGATAATGCATTCTATATTGGTCGAGGAGGAAGCTCTATAGGTTATCTTGATGAAAGACAATTCGCATGGTTAGAGCAGGATTTAAAAACTTTAGCTGAGGGATCTACTGTAATTATAACTATGCATATACCAACCTATTCACCTGATGCACGAAATGGTGCGTTTCACAAGGAGCAAATGAATAAAGTGTTGCAAAATAGAAGTGCATTTTATAAAATGTTAGAGCCTTTTAATGTACATCTATTTTCAGGGCATGAACACTACACCGAGAATTATGAAATAAATAAGACTATTTTTGAGCATGTTCATACCTCATTAGGGGGGTTCTTTTGGATGGCACCTTGGAGTTGGGATGGTTCTCCTCGTGGATATGGTGTCTATGAGGTAGATGGAGATAATGTGGAGTGGTATTTTAAGCCTATAGGTAAGAGTAAAGAGCATCAATTTAATGTTTATCCAGTAGGATCGAACAGTCATAAGGAAGAGGCGATTGTTGTAAATGTTTGGAATTATGATCCAAGTTGGAAGATCTATTGGTATGAGGATGGGGTGAAAATGGGAGAGATGGAACAATTCAGAGGGTATGATTCTTCAATATATAATTATGTGAATAAGAATAAGGAGAACTTTAAACACCCTGGCATTGGTTATGCTCTTACAGATCATCTGTTTTTCGCAATTCCAAAAGTGAAAAGTCGTTCAATTAAAGTTAAGGTGGTCGACCGTTTTGGAAATGTGTATATTCAAGAAATTGAGAACAAGAAAGATGCAAACACACTATAATAGCGCTTTGAATCTTTTGAATTATATCACATAATAATATAGATAAAGAATAAATCATATGCTTTTGATGATTTACGAGGATATGCCATTTAAATCACCAAAGTAGGTTCCTCAAGGGATAAGCGTAGTGCATTTATTTTGATTTTTCTTATTCAGTACAAGCATGAGGGTATGCTGGAGGAAGAGTTTTTGACTTCTATTTTAGTCATGTTAGTGGGTCAGAATCCTATGATAGCTTATGTTGTAATGAATCTTTTACTTTTGTTGCATACACTTCACCTGTCTGCGTGTTTTCAATTATTAAAACTTAATCCTTGACTTGGGGTTTTTACTGGAGTTATTTTAACGTCTATTGTCGTTTTCATAACGATGTTTTTTTACACGAAAAAAATGGTTTAGGAGGACCTGAAAAGCTTTATTTTCTGCAAAAACAAGGCTCTTAATTATTGATAAGAGCCTTGTTTGCTATAATAGTCCTGTTAGATGTATTTATCTTAAATCTTCAACTTCTTTAGGAGTCAATGGAATCTTTTTACCCAATCTACGAGAGCCTTCTTTTGTAATTAGGTAATTTTCTTCATTTCTTATTCCTCCAAAATCTTTAAAGGTTTCTACTTTATCGTAATTAATAAAATCTTTATAGAGACCTTTGTTTTTCCATTGGTCAATAAGCTCAGGAATGAAGTATATACCTGGTTCTATGGTAAGAACAAAACCTTCTTCAAGAGGACGAGCTAAACGAAGTGATTTGCGTCCAAATTGAGTGCTTTTAGGTTCGCCATTGTAACCCACCCATTCTTCACCCAGGTTTTCCATATCATGAACATCAAGTCCCATCATGTGTCCTAAGCCGTGAGGATAAAATAGAGCGTGTGCTCCTTCTTTTACAGCCTCTTTGGCATTACCTTTCATTAATCCCAACTCTTTAAGTCCATCAACCATAACTTCAGCGGAAAGATCGTAAACTTCTTCAAATCGTATTCCCGGTTTTAGTGCATTTACAGATGCTAAGTGCATGTTGTTTTGGACTTCATAAACTTCACGTTGGCGTTGAGAAAAAGTTTTAGAGACAGGTATTGTAGATGACATATCTCCAGCATAACCCATTTCTGTTTCTGCTCCGGCATCAATCAAGAACAATTGATCTTCTTTCACTTTGTTTCCATGATAATGATTGTGTAAAGTCTGTCCATTGATTGTGGCAATAGTTGCAAAGGATACCTCATAATTAGCGTCTTTTACAACTTTTTCCATAGCTGCAACGACTTCATATTCGTATTGTCCAGGTCTCAACATTCTCATTGCCGTTAAGTGCATATCTGAGGTTACATTACAGGCTTTTTCAATCTCTTTAATTTCCTCATCGGTTTTATTTTTACGTTGGTCCACAACAGCTTTAATAAAATCAACAGAAGCTTTTTGACGTTCTATGGGTAAATTAAGCCAATTCATTAGTTTGATTTGGTGTTCTGCTCGATAAGGGGGAAGGAAGTGTATTATTTGACCTTTTACTGTGGCATCATTCAGGTATTTTTTTAAGTCGACACTAGGTTGAGTATAAGTGATACCTACTAAGCTACTTTTTTCTTTTAATGTGGGCTGTATTCCCATCCATACAATATCATCTATTGTTAGCTCATTTCCGAAAATGATTTCTTTGTCATTATCAATATCTATTACAGCAGAAAGCCCAGCATAGGATAATCCAAAGTAATAGAGGAAGCTAGAATCTTGACGATATCGGAAGGTATTATCTGCATAATTTAATCCGTAATCGTCATTTCCTAAAAACAAGAGTAGTCCAGAGCCAATTTTTTTCTTCAGCAAGGCTCGACGTTGCTGGTAGGTTTCTTTTGAAAACATAGTAATCTATTTTACATTCGTTCAGGGACTTCAATACCAAGTAAATCCATTCCGTGACGAATAGTTTTTGCTACATTAGCTGATAGTATTAATCGGAGGTTTCGTGTGTTTTCGTCCTCTTCATGTAAGATGCTGTACTCGTGGTAGAATTGATTGTATTCCTTAACTAGATCATATGTATAGTTTGCAATCAAAGAAGGATTATATTCATTAGCTGCCTGTTCTACAATGATTTCAAAATCTGCAAGCTGCTGAATTAAATTCATTTCTTTAGCATTCAACTCAACATTCTCAATACATTGTTTTACACTTTCGTAGTTGAGATTCATTTTCTCAGCATTTCTAAAGATTGAGCAGATGCGTGCATGAGTATATTGGATAAATGGTCCTGTATTTCCATTAAAATCGATTGATTCTTTAGGATTGAAAGTCATGTTTTTTCTTGCATCGACTTTTAGTATAAAGTATTTAAGAGCTCCTAATCCAACTATACGAGCAACTTCATCGATCTCTTGTTCGGTATAGTTATCTAGTCTACCTAGTTCTATTGATGAGTCTTTAGCTGTTTGAATCATCTCTTCAACAAGGTCATCGGCATCTACAACAGTACCTTCACGTGACTTCATTTTTCCTTCAGGTAGTTCTACCATTCCATAAGAAAAGTGGACTAAATCTTTACCCCATTCAAATCCTAATTTATCTAGAATAACAGAAAGTACCTGAAAATGATAGTTTTGTTCATTACCAACAACATAGATCATTTTATCAATAGGGAAATCTTCAAAACGAAGCTTAGCTGTACCAATGTCTTGTGTCATATATACTGAAGTTCCATCAGCACGAAGAAGGATTTTTTGATCTAGTCCTTCATTGTTTAAGTCCACCCAAACTGAACCATCTTCTTTTTTATAAAAAAGATCTTTTTTAAGTCCTTTAATTACTTCATCTCTTCCAACCAAATAGGTTTCCGACTCGTAGTATATTTTATCAAAGTTTACACCTAGTTTTTTGTATGTTTCATCAAATCCTTTATAAACCCAGTCATTCATCATGTTCCATAAAGAGCGAATTTCTTTATCCCCCTGCTCCCATTTTATGAGCATATCGCGAGCTTCTTTCATTAAGGTAGATTGTTCTTCTGCTTCTTCTTGTGAAAGCCCTTTATTTTTTAGCTCTTCGATTTCACTTTTGTAATGTTGATCAAAAGATACATAATAGTCTCCCACAAGATGATCCCCTTTTTTTCCAGATGATTCGGGAGTTTCTCCTTTTCCATATTTTTTCCAAGCTAACATAGATTTACAAATATGAATACCCCGATCATTAACTATATTAGTCTTAACTACTTTATTACCTACAGCTTCATTGATTTTAGCTAAAGCATGTCCTAATAGGTTGTTTCGAACATGACCCAAATGTAGGGGTTTATTAGTATTAGGAGATGAGTACTCAATCATAACTAAAGGAGAATCTTTAGTAACTTCTTTAAATCCATAATTGTCATCTGAATCAATGTTCAGTAGTAATTCAACCCATGAGGTTGAAGCAATAGATAGATTTAGAAATCCTTTTATTACATTGAAAGACTTAACAGCAGTACAGTTTTTTTCTAAGTATGCTCCAATTTCTTGTCCGGTATCCTCTGGTTTCTTTTTAGATAGTTTGAGAAGTGGAAATACAACTAAAGTGATATGGCCCTCAAATTCTCTTTTGGTTTTTTGAAATTGTATTTGGTCTGTTTTAGGCTCTTGGCCGTATAGTTCTTTCAGCCCTTGGCAAATAGAACGTGTTAATAGGTCTTCTATCTTCATATTAATCAGCTTTTTCTTCGGACAAAGATATAAAAAAAGGGACATTTTACAGTCCCCTCTTTTCTTTTATATTTTTTAATAATTTGAAAGTATTATTCTACAGCATTTGCCAACTCAGAACCAGGCTTAAATCGAGCCACTTTTTTAGCGGGTATTTGAATAGGTTCTTTCGTTGCTGGATTAATTCCTCTACGAGCATTTCGTTGTGCAACAGAAAATGAACCAAAACCAACTAATGATACTTTTTCACCTTTACCTAAGGTTTTTGTTACCGTTGAAATAAATGCATCTAAAGCTCTTTTTGAATCAGCCTTAGTTAATCCTGATTCTTCAGCCATTGCACTAATAAGTTCTGCTTTGTTCATAATAATTAAAGGTTAAAATGTTTTTTATAATAGGATTTAAAATTAATGTCTTTCACAAATATAAAGTAACAATTCAAAAATACAAATAATATAGGTGTTAAAAGCATGCAAAGCCCTAAAATAAAAGAATTTAGCATCCCTTTTTTCTCTTAGCCCATTTTTTATTCTTATTTTTGTATTTCATTTAAAATGAAAGTAGTTAGATCTTGATTAATTTAAATATAAAATAACAAGCATGCCTAAAATAACAAAGAACCTATTAATAATAAACTTTTTATTTTTCTTTGCTACAATAGTTGCTGACAGCTATGGGATAGATTTAATAAAAATTTTAGGGTTACACTTTTTTTTAGCGGAGGATTTTAATCCTATTCAGTTAGTAAGCTATATGTTTTTACATGGGGGATTTAGTCATATATTCTTTAACATGTTTGCTGTGTGGATGTTTGGTAGAATATTAGAGCAGGTGTGGGGAGCCAAACGTTTTTTAATTTACTATTTAGTTTGTGGAGTTGGGGCAGGATTAGTCCAAGAAATAGTACAACTTGTTCATTATGAATTTGTTTTATCTACGTATGATAATGTAAATATAGGACATGCTGTCATTCCTATGAGGGAATATCTCAATTTGATGACAACTGTAGGGGCTTCAGGTGCAGTTTATGGTATTCTACTTGCTTTTGGTATGCTTTTTCCCAATCAGTCATTATTTATTTTCCCTATTCCTGTGCCAATTAAAGCTAAATATTTTGTTATAGGATATGCTGTATTAGAGTTGTATTTAGGTTTAGCTAATCATCAAGGAGATAATGTAGCCCATTTTGCACACCTTGGAGGTATGATATTTGGGTTTATTTTAATTCGCTATTGGAGAAGAAAAGGGTATTATCTGTGATATAATATAACGATCTTATGGATGAGTTTGTAAAAGATATTAAGAACCAATTTAAGAAGGCCAATATAGTATTACGTTTTATTTATGCTAACGTAGCTGTTTATCTATTGTTTGCATTGTTAGGGGTTGCTTATATGTTGTTTAATAGGAGTGTTGAGGGGGTTTTTCAATATTTAGCTTTTCCTTCTTCTTTTATGCGCTTCTTAACCCAACCATGGTCAATTGTAACTTACATGTTTATGCATGCAGGTTTTTTTCACTTACTATTTAACATGTTGTGGTTATATTGGTTTGGTCAAATCTTTTTGCGGTTTTTTTCAGCTGTTCATTTAAGGGGACTCTATTTTTTAGGAGGTATGTGTGGAGGACTTTTGTATATGTTCTTTTATAATGTTTTTCCTTATTTTTCCTCTATGGTTGAAAGTGCAATATTGGTGGGTGCTTCGGCGTCTGTTTTAGCCATTGTTATGGCTACAGCATATAGAGAACCTAATTACCCTATCCGTTTATTTATTTTTGGAAGCTTTCCATTAAAGTATTTAGCTATTTTTATGGTTGTATCAGACCTGCTCTTTATGACTTCAACTAATGCAGGAGGTCATATTGCACATATAGGAGGTGCTTTGGCAGGTTTTTGGTTTGCTGCTAGTTTACCTAAGGGAAAAGACAGGACTCGGTGGGTAAACATAGTAATCGATACTATTGTTCATTTTTTCTCTACTCCTTTTAAGCTGAGAAAAAAGAAACCTAAGATGAAAATCCACAAAGGAAAACGACAGATGGATTATGATTACAATGAAGAGCAAAATAAAAAAACTGGTGAAGTTGATAGAATCTTAGAGAAATTAAAAAAGTCGGGCTATGTAAGTTTAACTGAAGAGGAGAAGAAGTCGTTATTTGATGCAAGTAAAAAGTAAGAACATGAAGAATATAGCTCAGTTTGTAAGAAAGCTAATTTTAGCAGTAAATATACTATTTGTTGTATTATTAATTATTAGTGCATATAGTACATTTTTACATCCTGTAAAGTATCCTATTTTGTCTTGTGCTGGATTGACTTTTCCTGTGTTTTTACTTATTAACGTCTCTTTTTTTCTATTCTGGTTATTTATAAAATTTAAATATTCTTTATTGTCTATAACAGGATTTGTTCTTTGTTTCTCTCAAATAAAAACATATGTACCTATCCATATTGTTTCAAAGGATGTGCCAGAACAACATCTTAAAATACTCTCATATAATGTAATGGGTTTTGATGGTGCATTTAAAAAAGGGGGTGAAAATCCAATACTGAATTATTTAAAAGAGAGTGAAGCTGATATTATTTGTCTTCAAGAATATAATGTGTCCACGAATGAAAAGAAGTTGACTCAAGAAGATGTTAACGCGGCTTTGGTTGAGTACCCTTTTTTCAAAATAAATAAAGTTGGTGCAAAAAGTAGTGGTAATCAAGTTGCTTGTTTTTCAAAATATCCTATTGTGTCAGATCAGGTAATTCATTACGAAAGTGCTTATAATGGTTCTGTTAAATATGAACTAGCTATAAAAAGTGATACAATAACAGTTATCAATAGTCATTTAGAATCTAATAAACTAACTCGAGAAGATAAAGTAGTTTATGAGGATATGTTAGCTGCTCCAGAGGCTAGAAAAGTTAAAAGTGGTGTAAAACAGTTAGTTAAAAAGTTAGCAGAGGCTTCTTCAATAAGAGCAAATCAAGTAGATAGCATAAAAAATGAAATCAGAACAGCTAAATATTATCCATTAATTCATTGTGGGGATTTTAACGATACTCCAATTTCTTATCCCCTAACAACGTTTAGGAAAAAATTGGATGATGCTTTTGTACAGTCAGGAAAAGGGTTAGGAATATCGTACAATCAAAATAAATTCTATTTTAGGATAGACCACATATTAATTAGTAAAGATTTACAATCTTATAAATGTACTGTAGATCAAACGATTGATTTTTCCGATCACTATCCTATCTGGTGTTATGTAGCAAAAAAAAACAATAAATAAAGTAATATAAAAATGAGAAAACTTACAGTTTTTATACTATTGTGTAGTATGATTTATTCTTGTACAACAAAAAATGAAAAAAATCCATTCTTAGAGGATTTTAAAACAGAATATGGTGTTCCACCTTTCGATGAAATTCGTATTGAGCATTATGAACCTGCTTTTGTTTGTGGAATGGAAGAGCAAAATCGTAATATAGAAGCTATTATTAATTCTAAAGAGCATCCAACTTTTGAAAATGTTATTGGAGCGTTAGATGATAGTTCTCCTATATTGGATCGAGTAAGTGGTGTGTTTTTTAATATGACTAGTGCAGAAAGTACCCCTGAATTAGATGAAATTTACTTAAGTCTTTCACCAAAATTATCAGAGCATGGAGATAATATATATCTCAATGCAGATTTATTTGAGAAAATAAAAATGGTGTACGAGGGGCGTAAAGAAGAAAGTTTAACAACTGAGCAATTAACTTTACTAGAAGACACTTATAAAAGCTTTGTTCGTAGAGGTGCAAACTTAAATGAAACAGATCAAGAGCGTTTAAGAGAAATTAATAAAGAGCTCTCGGTTTTAGCGATACAGTTTAATAACAACACACTTTATGGAGACAACGATTATCAGCTTGTTATTGAAAACAAGGAGGAACTAGCTGGTTTATCGGATGATTTTATTGCAAGTGCAGCAATGGAGGCCCAAGAGGCTGGGCTAGACGGTAAATATGTTTTGAAGTTGAAGAACTCTAGTCGTTTGCCTGTTTTACAATATGCTGAAAATAGATCTTTACGTGAAAAGTTATACACTGCTTACATTAATAGAGGAAATAATGGTGATAAGTATGATAATAAAAGCATAATAACTAATGTGGTTAAATTGAGATTAGAAAAAGCAAATCTATTAGGGTTCGACTGCTACTCTAATTTTGTTTTAGACACAAACATGGCAAAGAACTCAGAAACAGTAATGAACTTTTTAAATAACTTATGGTCATATGCATTACCTAAAGCTAAAAAAGAAGCTCAAGAATTACAGAACCTTATGGATAAAGAGGGGAATGGAGAGACTTTAGCCCCTTGGGATTGGTGGTTTTACACAGAAAAGTTGCGTAAGGAGAAGTACGACTTAGATGAAGAGGAGATAAAACCTTACTTTCAGTTAGAAAACGTAAGAGATGGGGTGTTTATGGTTGCTAATAAGTTGTATGGGTTAACTTTTAAAAGATTAGATAATGTTCCCGTTTATCACCCTGAAGTACAAGTTTTTGAGATTAGTGATGCTAATGGTGATTTAATAGGATTGTTTTATGCAGATTATTTTCCACGAAGTGGAAAGAAATTTGGTGCATGGATGAGTAGTTATAGAAGTCAAAAAGGAGATATTCGTCCTATAATTTGCAATGTTTGTAATTTATCAAGACCTGTTGGTGATGCTCCCTCACTGTTAACGTTAGATGAAGTGGAAACAGTATTCCATGAGTTTGGACACGCATTGCATGGATTATTGTCACAGTGTAATTATGCAGGTGTTTCTGGAACTAGTGTGCCTAGAGACTTTGTTGAATTACCTTCTCAAATCAATGAGCACTGGGCTATGGAACCTGAGGTGTTAAAGTTGTATGCAAAGCATTATGAAACGGGCGAGGTTATTCCAGATGAATTAATTGAGAAAATAAAGAATCAAAGTACGTTTAATCAAGGATTTATGCTGACAGAATTATTAGCTGCGTCCCTATTAGATATGGAGCTACATAATTTGACTGATATTGATAGCTTTGATATCATTGCTTTTGAGAAAGAAGCAATGGATAAACTTGGCTTAATACCTGAAATTGCGCCACGTTATCGCTCCACTTATTTTGGTCATATTATTGGTGGATACGCTGCTGGATATTATAGTTATTCATGGGCTAATGTATTAGATAATGATGCTTTTGAAGCATTTAAAGAGAATGGGATATTTGATCAAGAAACGGCTCATTTATTCCGTACTCAGATTTTAGAACGAGGAGGTAGCGATGATCCTATGAAGATGTATAAAAACTTTCGTGGAGCAGAGCCAAAATTAGATGCGATGTTAAAAAATAGAGGATTAATAGATTAAGCTATAAAACTTTATTAATATAGTATCATAATAAAAGAGCCTCGCATGAGGCTCTTTTTATATTATTAATTTTCCTATGTCGTTGTGTAATATTTAATTTATGATTGATACATACCTTGTTCTTTAATCTTTCGATACACCTTAGGATGTAAGAAGTAGGGAAGCTCTTTTCCTTGATGAAAAGCTTCACGTATCATTGTTGAGCTAACTTCAAATATAGGTGAGTTTATTAATTTAACTCCTTGTGGAAGTGTATCGATATTTACAGGAAATTGAGGACGAGGATAAATCAAAATACAGTGATTTTTTTTTATTTCCTCAGGATTTTTCCATTGTTGAAATTTGAGCCAGTTATCAGACCCTATGATAAGTACAAAATCTATAGATGGATGTCGTTTTCTAAGTTCTTCTAAAGTTCTAGCTGTATAGAATGGGGGTTTTAAATGAAGTTCAAAATCTGAAGCTTTGAATTGAGGGTAGTCATCAATAGCTAATTGTATGAGATTCATGCGTTGTTCTTCACTAGCTCCTGTACTTTCTTTTTTGAGAGGGTTTTGTGGAGTTAGCATAAACCATAGTTCATCAATATCTTCGTATTCGCAGATATAATTTGCTAAAGCAAGATGCCCTAGATGAATGGGATCAAATGACCCACCAAAGATACCAATCCTTTTTTTTTCTTTACCCTCCATGTTTTACTTTTCTAAGAAGGATTTAATGGTATTATAAGCTTCTTTTTGAGCCTTCTCTAGTTTATCATTTGTTATAATAGTATCAAATTGAGGAGCAAAAGTCAACTCATATTTAGCCTTATTAATTCTATTTCTTATTACTTCGGGAGTATCGGTATTTCTGTTTATCAGGCGTTTTTCTAGTTCTTCAATAGATGGAGGTTGAATAAATATTGAAAGTGCTTTATCTCCAAAATAGTTTTTTATATTACATCCACCTACAACATCAACATCAAAAATTACATTTTTACCCTCTTGAAGCTTACTTTCAACTTCTGTTTTTAAGGTTCCATAGAAGCAGTCGGTATAAACCTCTTCGTATTCAAGAAATTCATTGTTGTTAATTTTCTCTTTAAATTCGGTGGGGGTGTGGAAGTAATACTCCACTCCATGTTGCTCTTTGCCCCTTGGTGCACGACTTGTTGCTGAGATAGAAAAAGTTAAGTTGAGATCTTTCTCTAGTAAGTAATTAATGATGGTTGATTTTCCTGAACCTGAAGGAGCAGAAAAAATGATCAGTTTACCCTCCATAGCTATTTGTTTGGTTTGTTACTTAAAGTGTATTTAGAACTTGTTCTTTAATTTGTTCTAGTTCATCTTTCATTTGAACTACTATTTTTTGCATAGTAGCATGGTTTGATTTGCTACCTAATGTATTCACTTCACGACCTATTTCTTGAGATATAAAACCCAGTTTTTTGCCTTGATCAACTTCTTGATCCATGGTTTTGATGAAATAATCCAAATGGTTAGTTAGTCGTTGTTTTTCTTCATTTACGTCTAAGCGCTCAATGTGATAGATTAATTCTTGTTCAAGACGGTTTTTATCATAATCTACTGTGGGGTTATTCTCTAAGGCTTCTACTAGACGCTCTCTGACTTTTTCTATTCGCTCCTTTTCAAAAGGCTCTATTTGAGTCAGTAAGCTTTGGATTTTATGAATGTTTCCTTTGAATTTATCCTCTAATGCAGCTCCCTCTTGTTTGCGGAAGTCAATGAGCTGTTCTATAGCTTCATCAATCGTTGCTTTAACTACTTTCCATTCATCTTCAGAAAGCTCTTTTATTTCCACCTTAGTCATTACTTCTGGCATTTTTAGTAAAATTTGAAACCAATCTGCAGGTAGTGGAATATTTAGAGTCTCTGAAATTTCATTGATTTGTTTATAATAGTTTGTTAATAAAGCTTGATTAATTGGAGCCGCTTGATCGACATCCTCTCTTACTTCAATCCAAAGACTGAAGTCTATTTTTCCTCTCTTCAGTTTTAATCCTAATTGTTTACGTATTTCCATCTCCTTTTCTCTATAAAGGGGAGCTATTCGAGAGGATATATCAAGTCCTTTGCTGTTTAAGGATTTAATTTCAATGGTGATTTTTTTATCTGAAAATTCGGCTACAGCTTTACCGTATCCTGTCATTGATTGTATCATAGTTGTGACTTTTGTGCAAAAATAACGGATTTTTAGCAATTAACCCTTATCTTTGTGAATAATAAGCTATTAATCTATGTCATGTATATTGAGTATTGAAACTTCTACTGAAGTTTGTTCTGTTGCAATTAGCGACTTAGGAGATGAGTTGTTCAGTAAGGAGGATTTTGAAGGTCCAAATCATGCTGAATCACTTGGTGTTTTTGTGGATGAGGCTCTCTCTTTCATTGATAGTAGAGGGATTCCATTAGATGCTGTTGCTATTAGTAGTGGTCCTGGCTCATACACTGGATTGAGAATAGGGGTTTCTATGGCTAAAGGTATTTGTTACGGACGTGAAATTCCACTATTAGCTATTCCTACATTGAAAGTCTTGACAGTTCCTATTTTACTGGCTGATGAAATTCCTGAAAATGCTTTATTATGTCCTATGATAGACGCACGTCGTATGGAAGTGTATGCTGCAATATATGATAGAGGGCTAAACGAAAAAAGAGGAGTTTCAGCAGATATTATTGATGAAGAGTCTTACCTTGATTTTTTAGATGAACATCCCATTTATTTTTTTGGAAATGGGGCTGCTAAGTGTAAGAAAAAAATTACTCATCCTAATGCGCATTTCTTAGAGGACATAAAACCATTAGCTAAATGGATGTTTCCTTTAGCAGAACAGTTAATGATAAATAAAGAGTTTGAAGACGTAGCTTATTTTGAACCTTTTTACTTAAAAGATTTTGTGGCGACAAAACCAAAGAAAAAACTTTTGTGATTGTCACGATATTTCCTATATTTATAGAACTATGCAATATAATACTTCACAGAAAAGAATGGCACTACCTGAATACGGTCGTAGTGTACAGAACATGGTAGATCATGCGCTAACAATTGATGATCGTGATGAAAGACAGTTATGTGCCAATACAATAATTGAGATAATGGGGAATATGTTTCCTCATTTAAGGGATGTACCTGATTTTAAACACAAGTTGTGGGATCATTTAGCAATGATGTCTGATTTTAAATTGGATATAGATTATCCGTATGAAATTGTAAAAAAAGAGTTGCTTTATGAAAAGCCAAAGCCTGTTGCTTATCAGCAGTCCTTTATCCGATATAGACATTATGGTAAAACTGTGGAGCGATTAATTGATGAGGCGATAAAGTATCCAGAAGGAGATGAGAAAAACAACTTAGTGGCATTGATTCTAAATCATATGCGACAAACTTTCTCCACATGGAATAACAATTCGGTAGAAGACGATAAAATAGCTAATGATTTATATGAGCTTTCCGAAGGACAACTGCAAGAAACGGATGATATCCGAAAAATTATGGAAGAGCGAATGAATCGTTACGGTCGCAGGGGTAGAAATAATCCCCGCAGAGGATCAAGGCGATAGTTTACTGATTATTAAATATTTCCGTTAACCTATTAATTCTAATAAGCATATGGCATCATTTATTATTGAGGGCGGACACAAATTGTCTGGGGATATCTATCCCCAAGGGGCTAAAAATGAAGTTCTACAAATTATTTGTGCTACATTACTCACCAAAGAAGAGGTGGTTGTTCACAATGTACCAAATATATTAGATGTTAATAACTTAATCCAACTGATGCGTGATATTGGCGTTAAAGTGGACATGTTAGGAGAGTCATCTTATAGTTTTAAAGCTGAGTCGGTGGACCTAGAATATATGGAGAGTGATGAGTATCTCAAGAAATGCTCTAGTCTAAGAGGGTCGGTCATGTTAATAGGGCCTATGGTAACTCGTTTTGGAAAAACGATAATATCTAAACCAGGAGGCGATAAAATCGGCCGTCGCAGGCTTGATACTCACCTTGCGGGGATTAAAAGCTTAGGTGCTGAGTTTAGATACGATGCTTTACGTGGTATATTTGAGATTACTGCTGATAAGTTAAAAGGGACTTATATGCTTTTAGATGAAGCCTCAGTAACTGGTACAGCAAATATAATTATGGCTTCTGTACTTGCAGAAGGAACAACTACTATTTACAATGCTGCTTGTGAGCCCTATTTACAACAATTATGTAAGATGCTTAATCGAATGGGGGCTAAAATCAGTGGCATTGCCTCTAATTTGTTAACCATTGAAGGTGTTGAGGAGCTTACAGGTACAGATCATACTGTGTTACCTGATATGATAGAGGTGGGGAGTTTTATTGGAATGGCAGCTATGACTAATAGTGATATTACTATTAAAAATGTGAGTTATCATAACTTAGGGATCATACCTGAGAGTTTTAGGCGATTGGGCATTAAAATGGAACAACAAGGTGATGATATTCATATTCCAGCTCAAGAGACCTATGAAATAGAATCGTTTATCGATGGTTCCATAATGACTATTGCTGATGCTCCTTGGCCTGGATTAACTCCTGATTTATTAAGTGTATTATTGGTTGTGGCTACTCAAGCAAATGGGAGTGTTTTAATCCATCAAAAAATGTTCGAAAGTCGTTTGTTTTTTGTAGATAAATTGATTGATATGGGCGCTCAAATTATATTATGTGATCCTCATCGTGCTGTTGTTATTGGACATAATCATAAGTTTCGTTTGCGAGGCGGGAACATGACATCACCAGATATTCGTGCGGGTATTGCTCTTCTAATTGCTGCATTAAGTGCTGAAGGAATTAGTACCATTCATAATGTAGATCAGATTGATCGTGGTTATCAAAACATTGAAGGACGTTTAAATGCTTTAGGAGCTAGAATTACACGGATATGATCAAAAAATCGGAGGTTGTAAAAATAGGTTTTTTCACAAAACCTCATGGGGTTTCTGGAGAATTAAGATTAGAGTTTGAGGGGGGCGTTTTTAACCCAATTCCCTCAGATTATATTATTTGTGATATGGAGGGGATTCTAGTCCCCTTTTTTATTGAATCTTATCGCTTAGGTGGTGGGAATACAGGCTATGTTAAGTTTGAGCGAGTGGATAATTTAGCTTATGCTAACCGGTTTATAGGAGTTAGTGTGTACTTGCCAAATACTCATGTTGAAGAAGAAGTTGAATATAATCCATATGACGATATAATTGGTTTTGCTATATCCGACAAGACTCAAGGAGATATAGGTGTAATTCATGATGTAGATGAAACGACTTCAAATGTATTGTTTGTTGTTAAGCATGGGAATAGAGAAATTTTAATTCCTGTTCATGAGAATCTTATTTTGTCTATCGATCAGGAGAATGAAATTATTTATGTTGACTTACCCGAAGGACTGATTGATTTGGATTCTATAGAATGATTTATATCTGTTAAATTCATTCAATAAAAGGGGGATAATAGACTGAAATGCTTACCTTTGTACGCTATTATTCAAAGGTATGTCAAACAAGAAACGTAAGAAATCTTTTTGGAAGGATATTCGGTTTAAGTATAAGCTGACTATCTTAAATGAAAACACTTTAGAAGAGGTTGCAAAACTTCGTGTATCCAAATTTAATGGACTTTCTGTGTTGTTCACCATCCTTTTCTTGATTTTTTTTATTGTTTCTTGTATTCTTGTTTTTACTCCCTTGCGAAATTATTTACCTGGTTATTTAAATAGTGAAGTGCGTGCAGAGATTGTTAATAATGCACTTCGTTTAGATTCGTTGCAGGAAATAGTAGCAAAACAAAACCTTTACATAACTAATATCCAAGATATTTTCAGAGGTGAAGTTAAAGTAGATTCCGTGCACTCTATCGATTCCTTGACAACTATGCGTGTGGATTCAATTAAAGAACGTACTGAAAGAGAAGAGGCTTTTAGAAAAGAGTATGAAGAGCGAGAAAAATATAATTTAAGCTCTTTTACCGCTTCTACAGATTTGGGGGGTGTGCAATTTTTTAGACCTACATCAGGCATAATCACAGGTCATTTTAATGCAGATAAAAAGCATTATGGAGTTGATGTCGCTGCTTCAGCAAATGAGAGTATCGTGGCAATTCTTGATGGAGTTGTAATATTAAGTACTTATACTGCCGATACTGGCTATTTGATACAAATACAACATAATCAGGATTTTGTGTCTGTTTATAAACATTGTGGTTCCTTGTTGAAGAAACAAGGAGATAGGGTAAAAGCAGGTGAAGTTATAGCTTTGGTAGGTGATACAGGAACCTTGAGTACTGGTCCGCATTTGCATTTTGAATTATGGTATAAAGGACAAGCAGTAAATCCAGAATACTATATTGCTTTTTAAATTATGTATAAAGAAACAGAGAAAAAACAGATTGCGATATTAGGGTCAACAGGCTCTATTGGAACACAAGCCTTAGCGGTAATAGATGAGCATTCTGATCGTTACGAGGCTAACCTATTAACCGCTTATCAGAATGTAGATCTTTTAGTTCAACAGGCTCGAAAGTTCAATCCAGATGTTGTTGTCATTGGGAATGAATCAAAATATACCGCACTGAAAGAGGCATTAGCTGATTTACCGATTAAGGTTTATGCTGGAAAAGAGGCCCTATGTCAAGTGGTAGAATCGCAAGAAATAGATATTGTACTAACTGCAATGGTAGGAGTAGCAGGGCTTCGTCCTACTTTGAATGCTATTCGTCATGGTAAAGCCATTGCATTAGCTAATAAAGAAACACTAGTAGTCGCTGGTGATCTTATAAATGAAGCTTTGACAGAACATCGAGTTCCTATTTTACCCGTTGATTCTGAACACTCAGCTATTTTTCAATGCCTTGTAGGAGAGAAAAGCCCAGTCGAAAAAATCATATTAACTGCATCAGGTGGTCCTTTCCGACATTTTTCTAAAGATAAATTAGCTACAGTAACTAAGGAACAAGCTTTGAAGCATCCTAATTGGGATATGGGGGATAAAATAACTATAGATTCCGCCTCTATGATAAATAAAGGTTTTGAAGTGATTGAAGCGAAGTGGTTGTTTGGATTAAAACCAGATCAAATTGATGTGGTAGTACACCCTCAATCGGTTGTGCATTCTATGGTGCAATTCGCCGATAGTTCTATTAAAGCTCAATTAGGCTTACCCGATATGAGAGTGCCGATACAATATGCTTTTTCTTATCCTGAACGATTAGCTTCTTCCTTCCCAAGGTTAAGTTTTGCTGATTATAATACATTGACATTTGAAGAACCCGATTCTGAAAAATTTAGAAATTTACAATTGTCTTATTATGCTATGACTCAAGGAGGAAACCTTCCTTGTGTACTTAATGCTGCAAATGAAGTAGTTGTAGATGCTTTTCTAAACGATAGAGTTGGGTTTCTAGAAATGAGTGATATCATTGAGAAAGTAATGGAACGAGTATCTTTCATTAAAAAACCAACTTTTGATGATTATGTAACGACAGATAAAGAGTCTCGTCGGATTGCATTAGAGTTGATTAAAAAGAAATAAAATCAGTTATATTATAAAAAAGAGAACTAAGTAATGGAAACATTTTTAATACGTGCACTTCAGCTAGTGTTGAGTTTGTCTTTGCTCGTTATTATACACGAAGGAGGGCACTTTCTTTTTGCTAGATTATTTAAGGTTAGGGTAGAGCGATTTGCTATATTCTTTCATCCTTGGTTTAAGTTGTTCAGTTATAAACCGAAGAAAAGTGAAACAGAATATGTGTTGGGTTGGCTGCCTCTTGGAGGTTATGTAAAGATAGCTGGTATGATTGACGAGTCTATGGACTCTGAGCAAATGAAGAAGCCACCACAACCTTGGGAGTTTAGATCTAAACCAGCCTGGCAGCGTTTACTTATTATGTTAGGTGGGGTGTTATTCAACTTTTTGTTGGCACTGTTTATTTACGCTATGATTATGTTTACTTGGGGAGATTCGTATATCCCTGTACAAAAAGCTCCTCTTGGAATGGAGTTTTCTCAAGTAGCTAAAGATGTTGGTTTTGAAGATGGAGATGTATTACTATCTGCTGATGATGTTCCTTTTGAGCGTTTTGATGGAGAAACATTAAGTAAAATTGTAGATGCTCGTATTGTAAAAGTTTTACGTCAAGGGAAAGAAAAAACAGTATATATTCCTGAAGATATGATGCAAAGATTATTAGCAGAGAATACAGGTTTTGCTTCATGGGCTATACCTTATGTACTTGATAGTGTTATGGTAGATATGCCAGCTTATGAAGCTGGATTATTACGTGGTGATAGTATTGTGTCTCTTGATGGGGAAAAAGTATCTTTCCAAGCTTTTAGAACTAAGATGATTGATAGAAAATCACAACAAGAAAAATTAGAAGCTGAGGGAATTAATCCTCATTTAATTACCTTAGGGTATTACCGAAACGGAGTGTATAATGAAACAGTATTAGAAACTGATACTGCTTTTCAGATAGGAGTCTATGCTTCAAATCAGTTAAATAAATTATTTCCTTTAGTTGAAGAAGAGTATAGCTTTTTAGGTTCGCTTCCAGCAGGTGCAAAACATGGAGTAAGTACATTGAAGAATTATGTAAATAATATGAAGCATGTTTTCTCTAAAGAAGGAGCAAAACAATTAGGAGGGTTTGGTACTATAGGTAGTATATTTCCTGCTACATGGAACTGGTACCAATTTTGGTATATGACAGCATTTTTATCTATAATTTTAGCTTTTATGAATATATTACCAATTCCTGCTTTAGATGGGGGACATGTTATGTTTTTGCTGTATGAGATTATAGCTCGTCGTAAACCAAGCGATCAGTTTATGGAGCAAGCACAGATTATAGGTATGCTTATTTTATTTGCTTTGGTTATATGGGCAAACTTTAATGATGTCTTGCGATTCTTCTTTTAGATAAATATTAATATTTACTTGTCATCTTTTGATTAGTGGAGTCATAAAATAGAGCAACAAGAAAATCATGTTGCTCTATTTTTATATGCGTTTTTTATTGTGTGGAATAGACTATATTATATTTTATCAAAAGAATGCTTATAGAGAGAAGCTATTTCTTTTTTAATAAAGATAAAATATAGAGCAATACAATAGCACCTATAGTTGACATGACAAGTGTTCCCCATACACTTCCTGTCGATTGGACTCCCAGAAGATTATAAACCCAACCACCGATAACACTACCTATAAGGCCTACGATGAGATTTAGAAAAAAACCAAGGCCTTTCCCTTTCATTATTCTTCCTGCAACAGCTCCAGCCAATAGGCCGACAATAACTGACCATAAAAAACCTAATCCGCCCATAATACTAATATTAAATGATTATTAAAAAATCTACCATTCCTGTAGAATGGTCTAGTATAAAGATAACAAAACATAAGTAGCTTTGTTTGTTATGCTCTG
>JAAYSY010000265.1 GCA_012518235.1 Bacteroidales bacterium | reverse complement strand
TAAGAGCTGAAGGTAAAACAGTTGGTTGGTCTAATGAAACATGGATGAGAATAGATGATGTATTAAAACAAAATGAACTAGAAGGTTTGTTAGACTACTATCCTTATTTAAGTAAACACCTGGATTTAACATCAACTCAAGAGATGCACTTAGATACTTTTCTTTCTCTTATTAATATAATTATTTCAGAAGAATCTATTAATGTAGATACTTCTATAGAATCAGTGACTAATTTATATCATGAATTTAGTTTATCTTCTCCTCAGTTGAATTCTAGTATGACCCGTGGAGAGGCTATTTTATTATTAGATCAATGGTTAGACCCTTTTAATAGAGTAGATGTTGGAATCACTGGAAAATTGTTGAATAAATAACTTTATAATTAAATAGATACTATGGTTAATCGTAGAGATTTTTTTAAGAAATCCGTTTTAGCAGGAATGGGTTCAATCGTGGCTCCCTCATTATTAAGAGCTTCTTCCGATAAAGATGCTTCTCAGAGGTTATCAGAACGTCATTTTGAAAAAAGTGGTGAATCTGATCTTATTATTCCTAAAAAATCAGGATTAAAAATAACGGGAACATTCTTAGATGAAATAACTCATGATATTCCTCACCAGAACTGGGGAGAAAAAGAGTGGAATCGTGACTTCAAACACATGAAAAAAATAGGAATTGATACGGTTATATTAATTCGTTCAGGATACCGAAAGTTTATAACTTATCCATCTAAATATTTATTAAATAAAGGGTGTTATATGCCTTCTGTTGATTTAGTGGATATGTATTTACGATTAGCCGAAAAGTATGGAATGAAGTTCTATTTTGGACTTTACGACTCGGGTAGATATTGGGATACAGGTGATATGTCGCATGAAATAGAAGACAATAAGCATGTGATAGAAGAAGTGTGGACGCAATATGGTGAAAAATATAAAAGCTTTGGTGGTTGGTATTTGAGTGGTGAAATTAGTAGAGCCACAAAAGGAGCTATCGACGGTTTTTATGCTATGGGAAAACAGTGTAAGGATATGTCTGGTGGACTCCCAACTTTTATTTCTCCTTGGATTGATGGAAAGAAATCAGTAATGGCAAGTGGGGAAGCCCTAACAAAGGAGGATGCTGTATCTGTGGAACAACATGAAAAAGAATGGGATGAGATTTTTGATGGCATCCATGAAGTTGTTGATGCTTGTGCTTTTCAAGATGGTCATATTGATTATGATGAATTGGATGTGTTTTTTGAAGTGAATAAGCGATTAGCTGATAAGTATGGGATAAAATGTTGGACTAATGCGGAAACATTTGATCGTGATATGCCTATTAAGTTTCTACCCATTAAGTTTGATAAGTTAAGAATGAAGCTAGAAGCGGCTAAACGTCAGAATTATGATAAAGCCATCACTTTTGAGTTCTCTCATTTTATGAGTCCTCAATCTGCTTACTTACAAGCGGGGCATTTGTATAATAGGTATTGCGAATATTTTGATATTAAATAAAATGAATAAAGAAGTCAATTTATCCTATCTGATATTTATATCGTTAGTAGCTGCTTTAGGGGGATTCCTATTTGGTTATGATACTGCCGTAATATCAGGTACAGTAACTCAAGTAACTGCGTTGTTTCAATTAGATACTATTGAGCAAGGGTGGTATGTAGGATGTGCTTTAGTAGGTTCAATTATTGGAGTAGCAGTAGCAGGTGTACTAAGTGATAATATAGGTCGAAAAAAATCTATGATTATTTCTGCTACGCTTTTTACCATTTCAGCTGTTGGTTGTGCATTAAGTG
>JAAYSY010000046.1 GCA_012518235.1 Bacteroidales bacterium | reverse complement strand
CTAGTTTCTATCTTTACTGTTGACTAGTGCAAAGTCTAATTGTTTTTTCTCTAAGTTAGCACTAGCCACTTTTATCTTGATAGGGTCTCCTAGAGCAAAAACTTTATTTTTTCTACGTCCTCTTAAACAATAATTTTTCTCGTCAAGTATATAGTAGTCATCATCTAAGTCTCGAATAGGAATCATTCCTTCGCATTTGTTTTCATTGACTTCAACATAAATACCCCATTCGGTAACTCCAGAAATAACTCCGTCAAATTCATTCCCTAATTGATCAGACATAAACTCTACTTGTTTATATTTTATGGATGCACGCTCTGCATTACTAGCAATTAATTCCATTTCAGAACAGTGGTCACATAGATCTTCATACTTCTTTTCAGAAGCACTAGCTTCTCCATTTAAATAACGTGTAAGGAGTCTATGTACCATCATGTCAGGATAACGACGGATAGGAGATGTAAAGTGTGTGTAATACTCAAAGGCTAAACCATAGTGCCCAATGTTATAAGTTGAATATCTTGCTTTTTGCATTGTTCGAATGGAGATAGTTTCAATTAAGTTTTCTTCCTTCTTTCCCTGAATTTCATGAAGTAGTTTGTTTATAGAGCTCGATATGGCTGCTTGACCTCCGCTGGTTCTAATTTTATAACCAAAACGAGCGATAAACTCTGATAAGGTATCTAATTTATCAGGATCGGGTAAATCATGAATACGATAAGGAAAAACTTTGGGTTTTTGATTTTTAGGTACTTTCCCTATTTTTTCTGCCACTGTACGGTTGGCTAAGAGCATAAACTCTTCAATTAAGCGGTTAGCTTCTTTACTTTGTGTAAAGAATACCCCTAATGGTTTTCCGTTCTCATCTAGATTAAAATTAACCTCTACTCGATCGAAATTTATAGCCCCTTTCTGGAATCTACTTTCTCTTAATTTCTCGGCTAATTCATGCATTAAGATAATTTCTTTGCTATACGATCCTTCTTTTGTCTCAATGCGCTGTTGTGCCTCTTCATAAGAAAAGCGTTGATCTGATTTTATAATGGTGCGCTCTATCCTACTATTTACTAACTCCTTTTTATTATTGAATCTAAAAAGAATAGAATAAGTGAGTTTTTCTTCATTTGGTCGTAAGGAGCAAATAAAGTTAGATAAACGCTCCGGTAGCATAGGAATGGTTCGGTCTACTAAATAAACAGAGTTTCCTCTTTTCTCAGCCTCTTGGTCAATTGTATCGCCTTCTTTAACATAATGGGTAACATCTGCAATATGAACCCCAACTTCGCTATCTCCATTCTTGAAGGTTTGAACCGAAAGAGCATCATCAAAATCTTTTGCATCTTTAGGGTCGATTGTAAAGGTCGTCACATTACGGTAATCCACTCTTTTTTTGTATTCTTCTTCAGGTATGGTATCAGAAATTTGGTCTGCTAATTGTTCTATTTGTTTGGGATAAACATAAGGAAGTCCAAATTCAGCTAAAATAGCATGCATTTCCGTTGTGTTTTCTCCTGCTCGCCCTAATATATCAATAACCTCTCCAATGGGGTTTTTAGCCTTTTGAGGCCATTCAACTACTCGAACAATTGCCTTATCGCCTGTTTTTCCATTTTTGAGATTTTCTGCAGGAATAAAAATATCATTAGCTAACGTTCTGTCCTCTGTAACTAAAAAAGCATACGATTTTGTAACCTCTAGATTTCCAACAAAGGTATCATTAGCCCGCTCAATAATTTCTATTACTTCACCTTCAGGACTTCTATTTTGTTTACGAGCATAAAAGGCTATACGCACCTTATCATTATTCATTGCATGGCCAGAGTTTCGCTCAGCAACAAATATAGGCTCTCCTCCATCTTCAGGTAAAAATGAGTTTTTACCATTACTTTTACGTTGAAATGTGCCTGTTAATATAACACCTCTTCTATTTAGTGTATAGCGTTTGTTGCGCTCAACCAAGTAGTCGTCTTTTACTAAGTCATCAACAATATCGCGACAAAGCATTTTTTGAGGATGCGTTTTCAAATCAAGTTGATTATAGATCTGCTTGAGTGAAAGCAAGCTAGAAGATTGGTCTCTAAATAGGTTGAGTAGTAACTCTGTAATTTCTTTTTTTGTTTTACGTTTTTTACGTTTTTTGTTAGGTTGCTTAGCCATATTGTATAATGAATTTATATTCAAAGTTTAGTAGCCATTCTATTTTAAATTTATTGGAAGATATAGTGGCTTATTTCTACTTTCTCTTTTTATTCTAAGATAATAAAGTAAAGTAAAGAAATAAATAGAAAATCCCTAAATATTTATTTGTATTTAAATAAGCTGAGTTCTTTTTTATCTAAAAAACACAGTCTTTCTTTTAGTTTAAATAATATATTTATGGGGTAAAGTCAAGTTTTTTATGACTAGGGCATATAGAGCCTTTGACTAGGACATCCAATCGTTATGCCCTAGTCAGATTACCTCTTTGATGTAGGGGCTCTTAATACAAAGGGATGTTGCTTTTTAACTAGGGTTTTATCTAATCTTTTTATTAA
The DNA here is from genome assembly GCA_012518235.1 of Bacteroidales bacterium. GTDB lineage: Bacteria > Bacteroidota > Bacteroidia > Bacteroidales > Bacteroidaceae > Bacteroides_E. Next base: position 4,193 of record JAAYSY010000046.1, on the reverse strand, counting down.
GGAATGAATTTAGATTAACAAATCAAAAAAATGATTTATATAAGTACCTTATCATATGGGGTGGTAAATGAATAAGGGGGGTATTAAAAAAAGAAAGAACTAAAGCAACATTGAAATAGCCAATTCAATTTTTTTGCTTTTTAGTTGTATATTACAAAATAAGCTAGTAGATTTGCAACGTAATTCTAAAAAAGAAGATACAAACACTCTTCCTTAGCTCAGTTGGTTAGAGCATCTGACTGTTAATCAGAGGGTCCTTGGTTCAAGTCCAAGAGGAAGAGCAACATTTTGAACAATGTGATAAGATTTATTCTTCCTTAGCTCAGTTGGTTAGAGCATCTGACTGTTAATCAGAGGGTCCTTGGTTCAAGTCCAAGAGGAAGAGCAACATTTTGAAATATCAGGGGCATTATTAGCCCCTTTTTTTGTGCGTTTTTTTAATTAAAGAAAAACTTCTTTAATCCTTTGCCTAATAGATGTATTTCCTCTATTTTTGTGTTAATAAATGTAACTAGGCAATATTTTTATTGGAATTATATAAATAAATCAATTAAATAATTAAAAATCAATCATCTATGTGGTTAATTAATTCATCTGTCGGAAGGAAAGTGGTGATGAGTATCACAGGACTCGCCCTTATTCTTTTCTTAACGTTTCATATGGCGATGAACGTTGTGGCAATCTTTTCTGGAGATGCTTACAATTTAATTTGTGAGTTTCTTGGAGCTAACTGGTATGCGCTAGTTGGTACATTGGGGTTAGCTGCTTTGTTTATTATCCATATTTTTTACGCGGCTTGGCTAACGTTACAAAATCAAAAGGCTCGTGGAAAAGAAAAGTATGCGGTTTATAATCGTAATAGCAAAGTAGAATGGTCCTCACAGAATATGTTTATTCTGGGTTTTGTGGTTATTCTAGGTTTAGTATTGCACTTATTTAACTTTTGGTACAACATGCAGTTCCAAGAGATTATAGGAAATCCAAGTGTAATATTGGGAGGAACTGAATATGTAGTACATGATGGTGCTGGATTTATTCAGTACACGTTTTCACAACCTCTGTATGTTGTATTATATCTAATATGGTTGGTTGCATTGTGGTTACACTTAAATCATGGGTTTTGGAGTGCATTACAATCTATAGGTTGGAGCAATGATGTGTGGTTTAAACGTTGGAAAGTAGTTTCTACAGTTTATACTACTGTGTTGATTTTGGGATTTGCAGCAGTTGTAGTTTTCTATTATGGAAACACATTGATGTAAACTAAGAAAAGAATAATTGTAACTCTTATAAATTGTATACTAGATTATGACTAAAATAAATTCAAAGATTCCACAAGGGCCTTTAGCTGAAAAGTGGACAAACTATAAAGCAAAACAAAGACTTGTAAACCCAGCAAATAAAAGACGTTTAGACATCATTGTTGTGGGAACAGGATTAGCAGGTGCTTCTGCAGCTGCATCACTAGGTGAATTAGGGTTTAATGTTTTGAATTTCTGTATTCAAGACTCTCCTCGTCGTGCACACTCTATTGCAGCACAAGGAGGTATTAATGCCGCTAAAAACTATCAAAATGATGGTGACTCTGTTTATCGCTTGTTTTATGATACGATAAAAGGTGGAGACTACCGTGCTAGAGAGGCTAATGTGTATCGTCTAGCTGAAGTTTCAAATGCTATTATAGATCAATGTGTAGCACAAGGTGTTCCTTTTGCTCGTGAATATGGAGGTACTTTAGCTAACCGTTCATTTGGTGGAGCTCAGGTATCGAGAACGTTTTATGCTCGAGGACAAACCGGACAGCAATTATTGCTAGGTGCATATTCTGCATTAAGTCGCCAAATAGCGAAAGGAACAGTTAAATTATATACTCGTCATGAGATGTTAGACGTAGTTCTTGTAGATGGAAGAGCACGTGGTATTATTGCTCGTGATTTAATTACTGGAAAGCTAAAACGTTTTGCTGCTCATGCAGTTGTTGTGGGTACAGGTGGTTATGCTAATGCTTTCTTCTTATCAACCAATGCGATGGAATCGAATGGTTCTGTAGCTATTCAATGTTATAAGAAAGGGGCTTTATTTGCTAATCCTTGTTTTGCTCAAATTCACCCTACTTGTATTCCAGTTCATGGAGATAAGCAATCTAAGCTAACTCTAATGTCTGAGTCATTACGTAATGATGGACGTATTTGGGTACCAAAGAAGAAGGAAGATGCTGAAGCTTTACAAAAAGGAACTAAAAAAGCAAATGATATTCCAGATGAAGATAGAGACTTCTACTTAGAGCGTCGCTATCCAGCCTTTGGTAACTTAGTACCAAGAGACGTAGCATCTCGTGCTGCAAAAGAGCGTTGTGATGCAGGTTTTGGTGTTAATAATACTGGTTTAGCTGTTTACTTAGATTTTAAATATGCTATTGATCGTTTAGGTAAAGATGTTGTAACAGATCGTTATGGAAATCTTTTCGATATGTATGAGGAGATTACAGCAGAAGATCCTTATACAACTCCGATGATGATATTCCCAGCTCTTCACTATACAATGGGAGGATTATGGGTGGATTATGAATTGATGACTAATATCCCTGGATTATTTGCTATAGGTGAGGCAAACTTCTCTGATCATGGTGCTAACCGTTTAGGTGCATCGGCGTTAATGCAGGGATTAGCAGATGGTTATTTCATTTTGCCTTATACTATTCAAAATTATTTAGCTGATCAAATTCAAGTTCCAAGAATATCAACGGATCTAAAAGAGTTTGAAGAAGCTGAAAAAGCTTTAATGGATAAGATGAAGAAGATTAAAGCGGTACAAGGTAAACATTCTGTGGATTATATTCACAAACAATTAGGTCATGTAATGTGGGACTTTGTAGGGATGGCTCGTACAAAAGAATCTTTAGAGAAAGCAATTGTAGAACTTGAAAAAGTAGCAAAGGACTTTTGGAGTAATGTACGTGTACCAGGAGAAGTTAATGATTTAAATATAGAACTTGAAAAAGCTCTTCGTTTAGCAGATTTCATAGATGTTGGTATTTTAATGGCTTACGATGCATTAAATCGTAAAGAATCATGTGGTGGTCACTTCCGCGAAGAATATCAAACTCCTGAAGGAGAAGCTCTTCGTGATGATGAGGAATTCAACTACGTAGCTTGTTGGAAATATACAGGTGAAGGTTCTGCACCAGAGATGATTAAGGAACCTCTAAACTATGAGTTTGTTGAAGTAGAAACACGTGACTATAAATCTTAAAAAACGAAACAATGGAAAAAAATATAAATTTTACACTAAGAGTTTGGCGCCAAAGAGGGCCAAAAGCAAAGGGTGCTTTTGAAAGTTATGAAATGAAGGATATCCCTACGGATACTTCTTTCTTAGAGATGCTAGATATTTTAAATGAGCAATTAATTAATGACGGACAAGAGCCTGTTGTTTACGACCATGATTGTAGAGAGGGAATTTGTGGAATGTGTTCTCTTTATATTAATGGACGTCCTCATGGACCAAAAGGTGGTGTAACTACTTGTCAAGTGTACATGAGAAGCTTTAATAGTGGAGATACTATTACAGTTGAGCCTTGGCGTTCAGCAGGATTCCCTATTATTAGAGATTTAATGGTGGATCGTGGTGCGTTTGATAAGATTATTCAAGCTGGAGGCTATATTGATGTAAATACAGGAGGTGTTCCTGATGCTAACAATATTATTATTCCTAAAGAAATAGCGGAGAAATCTATGGATGCTGCTTCTTGTGTTGGCTGTGGAGCTTGTGTAGCAGCTTGTAAAAATGGTTCAGCAATGTTATTTGTTTCTGCAAAGCTAAGTCAATTAAACTTATTGCCACAAGGTAAAGCAGAAGCTTCTCGTCGTGCAAAAGCTATGGTTTCTAAAATGGATGAGCTAGGTTTTGGTAACTGTACGAATACCCGTGCTTGTGAAGCTGAGTGTCCTAAAGAAATTACGATAAGCAATATCGCTCGATTAAATAGAGACTTTATTAAGGCTAAACTAAAAGATTAACTTTGTAAATTACACATGATATGTAAGGCCAATGAATTTTTTATTCATTGGCCTTTTTGTTTGTTCTGTTTTTAATGATTTTTTATTTAGGACACCTCCTATTTAAACCGATATCCCTAATGAGTGATGCTAAGCTATGAGGTTGAACAATTAATATTCTTTATTGAATAGTAT
>JAAYSY010000264.1 GCA_012518235.1 Bacteroidales bacterium | reverse complement strand
CCTGCAGAAGTAAGACTTTATGACAGACTTTTCAATGTTGAAAATCCTAATACAGAAGAAGATTTTCACACCTTACTAAATCCTGACTCTTTAACTGTCCTTTCTAATTGTTACGTTGAAAAATTTGCAGGACAGAAAAAACCAATGGATTATTTGCAATTCCAACGTATTGGATATTTTACGCCCGATAAAACAAGCACTCCTGAAAACTTAGTATTCAATAGAACAGTTGGCCTAAGAGATGACTGGGCTAGAATACAAAAAAAGAATCAATAAGATATTAAGATGAATTATTCTAATTCTTCTTCAAGTGGCTACGAGTATAATCCACTCGTAGCCAAATATGAAGAATTGAGGCAACAACATAAAAGTTTTTACCTCGACCCCTATGAATTTATAGAAATAGCCAATTTCTATTTAAATCAATTAGACTACGAAAAAGCAAAGGAAGCTCTTTATAATGGTTTAAAAATACACCGTAAAAATTCTAGTTTATTAATTGAGCTTGCACACTTATATCTGGAATTAGACGACTTAGAGAATGTAAAGGAAATACTAAACCAATTAAATGGTATTCAACTCTTTGAAGTAGATACTATACGTGCAGAAGTTTTACTAGCTGAAGATGAGAATGACGAGAAAGCTCAACAAATTTTATCTCTTTCAGTTGACCCAACAGACTTAGATCAAAACTTAAATACTGCTCAACTCTTCCTGGTCTATCAATTTCCTGATAGAGCTCTTAGCTGGTTACTCCCTGCTTATGAAAAAAACAGAGAGAATACTGAAGTACTGGAATTATTGGCGCGAACATATCTTATGAAGCTGGATTTCACAAATGCTGCTAAAATATATGATGAGCTACTCAACTTCGTACCATATCAAAGTGAATATTGGAATAAACTAGCACACTGTTATTATTTAACAGAGGACTTTGAGGCTGCCGAAGAAGCTTATTCATTTGCTATCACTTGCGAAAAAGAGAATGATGAAGCCTATGTTTTTGGAGCTTTATCTTTGTTATATATAGGAAAAGAAAAAGAAGCTAGAAAACTCTTTGACAAAGGAATTAAAGAGGGGATATTATTTCTTGAACACAAACATTATTACTTAGCTCTGTTTTATTATACTCAGCTCGAAGAGGTTGAGAAAGCATACAGTGAACTACTTAAAGGAATTGAAAACATTAGAAGAGAAAATGGCTACTACGTATTGTGCTATTACTTTTTATTTACAATTTGCTTAATCAGGTTAGATAAATTCACAGAAGCAAAAAAATGTTGTTCTGAAGCATTACACCTATATGAAATACTTCCTACAAAAAACATAGAAAATCATTGGGCTGTATTACCATCTGCTAAGAAATTCAAAGAACTTGAAATTATCTGTAATCAACAGAGCTATTCAGTTCCTAAATTATTCACAGAATACACTCATCAATTAATATCCTATTTAAATCCTATATTATGGAGTGATGGTGGAAATCCTCTACTTTTAATGGATACTGACCCCTTGTCTGATTATTATAAACCAATTAAATTATCTACACTAATAAATAAAAATTTGGAGTCTCATAATCTGCTAGACAAAGTATACTTTGAAATGTTGTTAGAGAGTGAGCAAGTTTTAACAGAATCTATTGCTAATCCACTCGACTTAGAAATAAAAAATGACTCTTTGATAAAAAACCTGATAGATAATAATCCAAATTTAGTAGCTGCCTGGAAAATAGATATAAAAAAAATGACTCTAAATAATTAAAACAAACACATAAATATGGAATCTATAGCTTTCATTCAATGGTGTCTAGACCATTTAAATTACTGGACTATAACTCTTTTAATGGCAATAGAGAGTTCTTTTATACCATTCCCATCAGAAATAGTAGTTCCACCTGCAGCATACAAAGCAACAATTGGTAATGAACTTCATATTGTTCTAGTCGTATTTTTTGCCACAGTAGGAGCGAATATTGGAGCATTAATTAATTACTATTTAGCTAAATGGTTAGGCCGACCCATTGTTTATAAATTTGCAAATAGCCGAATTGGCCATATGTGTCTTTTAGATGTAGATAAAGTAAAAAAGGCTGAAAAGTATTTCGATGATCATGGAGCAGTCTCAACATTTATTGGTCGTTTGGTTCCAGGAATTAGACAACTAATCTCTATTCCAGCAGGATTAGCACAAATGAAACTTTCTTCTTTTCTTATTTATACGACATTAGGAGCTGGGGTGTGGAACATTATATTAGCTGCGATTGGCTATTACTTATCTAAAGTCCCCGGAATACAAACCGAAGAACAACTTATTGAAAGAGTAACTGAATATAGTCACGAAATAGGAATTATTTTTATAATTATAGCTGTTTTTATTGTGGGCTTTTTACT
>JAAYSY010000263.1 GCA_012518235.1 Bacteroidales bacterium | reverse complement strand
CGAAGAGCTGCCTATATCAACGATAAAAAAACTCAAGATCCTGATTTATTACTTTTCGATTGCGGAGATTTTAGTCAAGGCACTCCCTATTATAATTTCTTTCAAGGAGAAGTTGAAATTAAAATGATGAACGCTATGGGATATCATGCAGCAACCATTGGTAATCATGAATTTGATTATGGCATAGAAAACATGGCCCGTCTTTTCAAAATGGCAAACTTCCCTATTGTTTGTATTAATTACGATGTAAAAGGAACCCCTCTTGAAAAACTAGTTAAACCTTATATTATTTTTGAGCGCAAGGGACTTAAAATCGGTGTCTTTGGCGTATCTCCTGCTCTTGAAGGACTAGTTCAAGCAGAGAACTATGGTAGTGTTCAATTTAAGGACCCAATACCTTTAGCTAATGAAGTAGCTAAAAAGCTGAAAGAAAAAGAAAAATGTGATGTTGTTATTTGCTTATCACATCTTGGATTATACCCTTCTGCTATTGTTCAACTATCTGATGAATATCTTGTTCAGAACACTCAAAATATAGACTTAGTATTGGGAGGGCATTCACACTCTTTACTCAAAGAACCTAAAGTATTTTTAAATACAAAAGGTGAAAGTGTTCCTGTCATGCACACAGGCAGTAAAGGCGTATTTGTAGGAGAACTCACTTATATTGTTGATAAATAGAAATTCATTTAAGGACTTAATTTATGAAGCGTTATTTATTCCTCATTTATCTCATCTTTTGTTTTGCTTCCTCTACTTTTGTGCTTTCACAAGTAGAGCCTACAATGACTTACAGGCTACAAAGAGACCCTGAATGCAAAGCCTGGGTGGACTCAGTTTTTAACAAATTAAGCACACGTGAAAAAGTTTCACAGTTATTTGTTTACACTATTGCACCAACCCAAACAAAGGCTAATTTAAGTCTCTTAAATCAAGCTGTAACTACTCATAAAGTAGGTGCTTTATTATTTTCGGGAGGTGAGTTATCCGATCAAGCTTACTTAATTAATGAAGCACAAAGCAAAGCAAAAGTTCCACTAATGATCACTTTTGATGGGGAATGGGGATTAGCCATGCGCTTAAAAAACACACCTCGTTTTCCTAGGAATGGAGTTCTAGGTGCAATTCAAGAAGACCAACTTCTTTTTGAATATGGCAAAGAGGTTGCTAGACAATGTAAAGAATTGGGTGTTCACGTTAATTTTGCTCCTGTAGCAGATGTTAATATCAATCCTAAAAATCCTGTTATTAATACTCGTTCTTTTGGAGAAATCACAAAAGATGTGGCTGATAAGGTTGTTCTGTACTCTTCTGGACTAGAAAGTGGTGGCGTTCTCTCTGTTTCTAAACATTTTCCAGGACATGGAGATACAGAAACAGACTCTCATCACTCATTGCCCTATCTTCCTTTTACTAAAAGTCGTTTAGATAGTGTTGAGTTATATCCATTCAAACGTATTATAGATTCCGGTCTAGGTGGTATAATGGTAGGACATCTTGAAATTCCTGCATTAGAGCTTCAAAAAGGACTTCCTTCTTCTTTAAGTCGAAGTATTGTTACTGGCCTATTAAAAGAAGAACTAGGATTCAAAGGATTAGTTTTTACTGATGCCTTAGCAATGAAAGGGGCGGCAGCTGTAAATCCATCTCTTCAAGCCATAAAAGCTGGAAACGACATGGTATTAACACCTTCTTACAATATCAAGAAAGAGATCGATGCTGTAATGAAAGCTCTAGATAGTGGGGATATCACATTAGCTGATATAGAAGAAAAATGCAAGAAAGTTTTAACCTTTAAGTATGCATTGGGTTTATCAAAAGAGCAAAAGGTGAAGCTATCAGGATTGCAACAACGTATTAATACACCCGAAGCTGATACGCTTATAAAAAAACTTCATCAAGCAGCTGTTGTTTTAGTTACAGATCATCAAAATCTACTTCCATTACCCCAGGAGTTAGAACAATTAGCTTGGCTACATATTGGAAAGCAAGGAGAAGAACAATTAATTAAAAAGGAACTTCCTGCTACTACGGATATACATAATTTTAACATAGCTAACTATACAACGGCTGAAAAACAAAAACAATTACTAGACACACTATCTACCTATAGACGAATAGTAATATCAGCAACTGATGCTAGTATTACCAATTATACTTCTTTTTTCAAGCAGTTTAATAAAAACATTCCCGCAACTCTTCTGCTTTTAACCGACAAAAAACTTTTTGAAAAAACAGCACCTTCATTACATAATATATCTACCTTAATATGGGGACAAAGCGATCGCTCAGAGGTTAAAGAGATTATAGGAAAAGCGTTAATAGGTAAGGCTACTTTAACAGGGAAACTACCATTCACCATTGATTCTGGTTTTGTTGCAGGTCAAGGAGTTAATCTTAAGACGAATAAGCCTTATGAAGCCCTTCCTAAAGAGTTAGGATTTGATGAAAAAATCTTATCAAAAATAGATTCAATTGTTTTAGATGCGATTAAAGATGGAGCCTTTCCTGGGTGTCAGATTTTGGTATTAAAAGAGGGGATTAAAATTTATGATAAAAACTTTGGTACAGAAACAGGTGCTGGATCAAATAAGATTACATCAAATAGTTTATTTGATATTGCTTCATTAACAAAAACATCAGCGACTCTTTTAGCTATGATGAAGTTATACGATAAGGGTTTATATAACTTAACAGATAAAATATCTCAGTTTTTGCCTTACTTAAAAGGAACAAACAAAGAAAATATAACAATTCGAGAGTTATTACTGCATGAATCAGGATTAATTGCTGGTCTTCCCATTTATTTAGAGGTTGTGGATCAAGATAGTTATCCCGGTAGATTACTTAGTGTTAATCGAAGTGCAAGACATACTATTCAATTAGGTTCTAAGCTATGGGGTAATCCTAATTTTAAATTTAAGAAAGAGTGGATTTCTAATAAAAGAGAAGACCCTTACTTGTGGACTTTAGGAAATAGACTATGGCTAAACTACGGCTCCAAACAATTAGTTTTAGATAAAATCATTGAATCTCCATTACGTTCTAAAAGCTATCGATACAGTTGTTTAGGTTTCATTTTATTACATCAAATGGTGGAAGAACTAGTTCACATGCCTATGGATCAATTTTTAAATCAAGAGTTTTATCATCCTATGGGATTAGAACATATTGCCTACCAACCCTTAAAATATTTTTCTAAAGACGAAATTACGCCTTCAAACAATGATCGTTTTTTACGTAAAACAGAGCTTCGTGGAGAGGTTCATGATGAGTTAGCTGCTTTCATGGGGGGAGTTTCAGGAAATGCTGGTCTTTTTTCTAATGCTGATAACATAGCTTCCATTCACCAAATGATTTTAAACAAAGGCGAATGGAAAGGCAAACGTTATTTAAGTCAAGAAACCTGCAGATTATTTACAACTACAACCTCAAGAAGTAGTCGCCGTGGATTAGGTTTTGATAAACCTACTAAACCCACTACTTCGGCTGGAAATCCATGTGCATCTGAAGCTCCACTTTCCACCTATGGCCATACAGGCTTCACAGGAACTTGTGCTTGGGTTGATCCTGATAATGAATTAGTCTATGTGTTTTTAAGTAATCGCACCTACCCTAACGTATATCCCAATAAACTTTATCGATTAAACGTAAGAGAAAAGGTACAACAAGTTATTTATCAATCTTTTATTCATGGTGGAGAAATCAAACAATAGATTCTATTTATTCATCGATTTTACTATTTGATACTGTAGCAGCTTCTAAAATTCTGAGGCCACCATTTAGATTTTTCACTTTTTCAAAACCATGCTGAATTAATATACGATAAGCTAAATATCCACGTAAACCCACAGTGCAAAAAGTGTATATTGGTCTATCTTTGGGCAACTCATTTAATCGATTTCTTAAATCTTGTAAGGGAATATGAGTAGCACCATCAAATGGATGCCTCTGTTGCTCCTCATTAGTTCGTATATCTAAAAGAATAGCATCTTTTATTTTTCTACTTTTATGAAATTCCCTCCACGAAACAACTTGAATCTTATCAGATAAAATATTCTCTGCTACATATCCAGCGATTATTACAGGGTCTTTAGCCTCTGAATAAGGTGGAGCATAGGCATGTTCTATATGAGTCAAATTATAAATAGTACCTCTATTCTTTATGACTAAAGCTACTTGATCTATGCGCTTATCTACCCCTTCATAACCTATTATTTGAGCCCCATAAACCCTTCCATCATCTGGGCTAAATAATAGTTTCAAGCTCATAGGCATAGCTCCTGGATAGTAACCAGCATGAGAAAATCCATGTGTTATAGACGAATGATATGGAATATCTTCTTTAATTAATGTTTTAGCCGAAACTCCTGTAGAAGCTACCGTCAAGTCAAAAACCTTAGCTATTGAAGTACCAATAGATCCCTCATATTTTATTTTAGCTCCCAGTAAATTATCTGCTACAATTCTACCCTGACGATTAGCAGGACCAGCCAACAAATTCAACCAAGGTTTTTCTGTTATCGGATGCGGATACTCTATTACGTCACCTATGGCATAAATAGATTCATCATTGGTCTGTAAATATTCATTCACTATGATTCCTCCAGTTTTACCAATCGCTAATCCTCCTTCTAAAGCCAACTGATTCTCAGGTCTTACTCCCATAGAAAGCACAACTAGATCGACAATAATAGAATGTTCTTCTCCTATTTTGACTTTTATTTTATTATCTACTGCTTCAAAAGCTTCTACAGAATGCTCTAAGTATAAATCAACTCCCTGTTCTATTAAATGTTCATGAACCAAGGAAGCCATAGAGTAATCTAACGGAGCCATCACTTGATTCTCACGTTCAATAACCGACACTTTAGCCCCAGCATGTTGCAAATTTTCGGCCATCTCTAAACCAATAAAACCAGCTCCAACGACAGCTACACGTTCTACATTACTATTCGCAACAAAACGTTTAATTCGGTCTGTATCATCAACGTTTCGCAATGTAAATATTCCAGGTAAATCTATACCTGGTATAGGTGGGCAAATAGGTCTAGCCCCTGTAGCAAGTAAAAGTTTATCATATGATTCTACGGACTCTATACCACCCCTATTTTTTATAGTAATTGTTTTATCCTTTCTTTGAATAGATACTACTTCAGTTTGGGTACGAACATCCACATTAAATCGTTTGCCAAAATCTTCAGCAGTTCTAACAAATAAATCATTTCTATCTTTAATTACACCTCCAATGTAATAGGGCAAACCACAATTAGCATATGAAATATATTTTCCTCGTTCTAGTAAAACAATCTCTACCTGCTCATTCATTCGCCTTAATCTCGCTACAGTAGTTGCACCACCAGCTACTCCTCCTACAATTACTATTTTCATATTCTCTAATCTCATTTTATTAATAATATCCACTAATTAAATAAACACTAAGCCTCCTCTTTTTGTTTCAACAATTCTAAAGGTACCCCCTAAATAGGACTCAAAATGAATCAATAGTAAATTTTAATAAGTGATTATATACACAATTTTATGCATTCTTTTGAATCCAGTTGAAAAGGTTATATTTAATATATAATTCATATCTTTGTTTTACAAAAAAATCATTCTATGGATACATTAACTGTTTTACTACTTCAAAATTCAGCCATTACATTAACACCTAGTGGAATTATTTTTGCATTTATTCCCGTAGTATTGCTTATTCTTTTAATGGGTGTATTTAAGTTGCCAGGAGATAAAAGTGCTGTACTAACATTAATTACTACTGTTATACTCTCTTTTTTCACTTACAACTTTTCCATGCATGACATAGGAATGACTACACTTTATGGAATAATGAAGGCGTTCTTCCCCATCTTGCTTATTATCATTATGGCTATTTTCAGCTATAATATATTAGTCCACACCCAATATATGGAAGTAATAAAAGAACAGTTTATATCTATTTCATCAGATCGAAGCATACAAGTACTTCTACTCACTTGGGGATTTGGGGGGTTACTAGAAGGAATGGCCGGATTTGGTACTGCAGTAGCCATACCAGCCGCTATTTTAATAGGACTAGGGTTTTCTCCTGTTTTTTCAGCAGTTGCTAGTTTAATTGCGAATAGCGTAGCTACCGCTTTTGGAGCAGTAGGAGTTCCAGTTTTGGTTTTAGCTCAACAAGCAGGAATCAGTGATATTCAAAATTTAAGCTCACAAGTTATTATACAATTATCTCCCCTTATGTCTATTATTCCTTTTATTCTTCTTTGTTTAACAGAGTTCTCCACAAAAAAACTCCCTAAGTACCTATTACTTAGTTTTCTTGTGGGAGGAGTCTCTTTATTATGTCAGTTCTTATCGGCTAAATATATGGGACCCGAAACACCTGCTATTTTTGGAAGTATAGCTTCAATTATCACAATAATTATCTATGCAAAAATAACCGAAAGGGGTGAGAGCAAAGATTCCCCAAAACATAAGAAAACTGAATTACTCAAAGCATGGAGTGTATATGGTACTATACTTCTTTTAATTATTATTACTAGTCCAATATTCCCCTTAAGAGAGCTTTTACAATCTGTATTATCTACTTCGGTTTCATTTACTATTCATGCAGGTAGCCCAGGACCTATAAAAATATTTTGGCTTACAGATACGGCTGTTTTGCTATTTTTAGGTTCTATTATAGGAGGACTTATTCAAGGAGCTAAATGGAAGAATTTATTTAAGATGTTGAGCAAGGTCATTATTTCTCAACAAAAGACCATGGTTACTGTATGCTCTTTAATCATTTTATCTTCTATAATGGACTTTTCAGGTATGATTGGAGTTATTGGATTGACACTTGCACAAGCCACAGGATCATTCTACCCCCTATTTGCACCCACCGTAGGATGTTTAGGAACGTTTTTAACAGGAAGTGATACATCCTCTAATATATTGTTTGGAAAACTTCAGACCTCTGTTGCTAATGCCACAGGTGCAGATCCTAGTTGGTTAGCCGCAGCTAACACAGCTGGAGCAACAGGAGGTAAAATAATATCTCCACAAAGTATTGCTGTAGCTACTTCTGCTTGTAATCAGCAAGGTCAAGAAGGTGCTATTATGAAAAAAGCAATGCCATATGCTTTACTCTATATTATAGTGGTTGGACTAATGGTTTATTTTATTCCTCAAATTATGGGACAT
>JAAYSY010000262.1 GCA_012518235.1 Bacteroidales bacterium | reverse complement strand
TTTCTAAATTCTTCTTTTTGAGTATCATTCATATCATTGTAATAATCTACAAGCCTCATGTCGCTTTTACTAGCATTACTTCTACCTTCCAATGAGTGTAAGTTTGCCAACCTATTACGATTCCCTCTCCAGTTTCTCCAATCTTCCATAGATACTGCAATAGGTTTATTACCATCAAATCTTTCAAATGGATGGAGGTGATCTTGCTCATATTTGAAATGACTATTTCTCCAGTCTAAACTCAGAAAATATAAAGCTTCTCCAGCAACCCTACTACCTTTTTCTTCATTTAAAATATCTTCAATTTTCCCATCTGTTACCCTAAGATCATTCATTTGGTTAAGCATCTCAACTGATATTTCGTAATCATTTTCATTGATTCTGCTCTTCATTTGCTGTAACTTGCTTGTTGTACCTGATTGGAAATAAGTAAATAGAACTGCCCTAATCAAGTATGCACGGATTCCTTCTAGGTTGTTTTTGTATTCAGGGTTATAGTAAATAAAGTATATAATCGGTAATAGCACGTTCCAGCTACTTGAAAATCTACTTACCCCTATCTTCATTTCTTTTAATATGCTTTCTAGATTTTTTAAGGCTTTTTTAAATTCATTCCAATTATTTTTTAGCTCTTCGGCTATATTCTTATTAATATTTGATTTTACAACATCACCATAAAGCATAAGAGCAGAACGAATTATAAAATCTGTACCAAAACCTTCATAAGAATTAACAAGCAGTTTACCAAATTCAGTCTTTGCACTTGGCCAGTATGCTTCTAATATAGACATAGTTATTTCAGATTTACGAAGTGCTTTACCTCCGCTATTAAACCTTACAAACATCTCCAAAGCATCATCTTGTTTCATGTCATGGATTTCTGTATATCTAATTAGCTTTTCTACAAAAACCTTATTGTAAAGCTTATTTAAAATATTCCTAGCATAATCTTTACTGTCTGCAGGAACATTGGAAATTGCATCCTCAATAGCTTTATCTTTAGTTCTTTCATCTTGAAACTCTGAATCTAATATATTTTTAATCTCAAACTGTGTAGGGCTTTGTTTTCCAACCTTATCGCTGAATTTTATATCAAACTTTTTACTGTTATATTCCTCTTCATCAACGGTTATTTTATTTTTATTTAGTTCAATCAGTAGTTTTGTTACAATCCCTCCACTGCTTTTTCGCCTTGCATATTTTTGTCTTATAAAAGCTTCTCCATATAAAGATAAAAATAATGAAGTCAATCTTTGTTGTCCATCAAGGACCGCTGTATCGGTCAGATTAACATTTATGTTGCTTAACTCATAATTAACCGTATCGGCCTGTTTACGATTATCAAATGTAACGTTATTTAAAAAGTTACAAAAATATGTATCCCAGGTTACATTATCATCGTCTACATGCCAAAATAAAAAGGTGGCTATAGGATAATCCAAGAGAATAGAATCCCATAGTTTTTCCACTTGCTCCATGCTCCATACATACTGTCTTTGAAATGCTGGCATAACATATTTACCATTTTTTATATTTTCCAATGCTTCATAAATACTTATACTGCTATCAACTAATCTACTCATTCTTATCCTCCCCGCTATAAAAACTTGATTTATATTTTAGCAATGTATCCTCTATCTCACTCCACAGCCACACATTTTCCCCATCGTCTTCAAAAACTTTCCCATGACTTTTTGGCCCGTCCAACTTCATCTGAGAATAATTGTTTTTGAATGTAGGAATATACAGCTCTGGGTGCTCCTTATCACTACACAAACTTTCCATCATTGTTATGGTAGCCTGCCCGGCAATTTCAACAGCCATAAAATAAGCTCTGATAATTTTATGGTTATATTGGTTTGGTTTTAACGCCCATATAGGTATGCGCTGGTTAG
Organism: Bacteroidales bacterium; assembly: GCA_012518235.1. Classification (GTDB taxonomy): domain Bacteria; phylum Bacteroidota; class Bacteroidia; order Bacteroidales; family Bacteroidaceae; genus Bacteroides_E. The sequence continues at coordinate 583 of JAAYSY010000262.1, read as the reverse complement.
CCTTTCCGTAATAATCGTTACTTGCATCTGCTACTTTTTTTTCTAACGCCTTTGGATTATACTCCTGGGAAGCTTTTTCAAATACCTTAGCAATGTACCATTTCATGCACTTTTCTATGGCATCGTTTTCTGAATCCTTTGTAAGATTCATTGCTATAGAAAATTTTTCATATGTATCTTCATTTATTACAAAAGTAATATTTCGAACCACCGTGATACCTCCCTAAACTAATTCAATGTACCCAGTATAATATGTAAATTAGTATTTGTCAATACTAATTTACAAAATTATATCCACTAATTATAAACCAGAAGACAACTCACAGCTCTGCTCTAGAGTCATGGGCTATTTACTTCTGGTTTTCATATTTCCATTTCGAAGCCAGATTTGAAGGCTATGACGAAGTGGTCTTCATAGACTGTAACGCTCTGGATTATCTTCCTTACAAGCTTATAATCATATTCTAAGGTGCGGAATTTGTTCTTGCGGATAAATTCAATCAGCTCATTGATTCGCTCGTTCTCGCCACTGAGGGAGGCATCTTCTACTAAAAGGATCTGTCGCTTGTCTCTCAGCTCATCA
>JAAYSY010000261.1 GCA_012518235.1 Bacteroidales bacterium | reverse complement strand
TGTGTTTTATTGAATATCCATTATTCGGCATTTTCATTGTCCAATAGACTTTGTTCTAATACTTGTATTTTCTTTTCTATAAGCTTAATATCAGCTTGAAGTTTAGATGCTTTTTTATTCATTTCATCAACTAAGTTGTTTCCTTTTTTAGTTGTAGAAGAGAAGAAGCTCAAATTCGTTTCATATTGTATTAAATCGTTTTTCATACGATCTCTAGTGTACATTAAGCGCTCCCTCTCTTTGTATAATGCTCTATCGTTTCCTTCTTTTTGAATGTTATCAACATTCGTAACAAATGATTCTAAACGTTTAGCCGATCTACTTAATTTGAATTTTTCAAATAAAGAATCTACTAGACCGTAGAACTCCTCGTGTAACTTATCTTTTAAGCGGTAAGGAACATGTCCAATACGTTTCCATTCATTCATTGATTCGTGAAGTGTATCTTCAACTTTTTTAGCATCATCTTCCGCTGTAATTGATTCTAATTTTTCAATAAGTGCGCGTTTTTCTTTTAAGTTATCTTCCTCTTTTTCTCTACGTTTATCGTTAGCTTTATTTCTTTGTTCAAAGAAGTAATCACAAGCCGCAATAAAACGTCTCCATATAGCATTGGAGTATTTACGATGAACGGGTCCAATTTTTTTCCAGTCTTTTTGAACCTGAATTAAAATATCGGACGTTCTCTTCCAATCTGTACTCTCTTTTAGAGCTTCAGCTTTTTCGCAAAGAGCCTCTTTTCTCTTTAGATTCTCTTCCATTTCTTTTTTAGCATCCGCAAAGAATTCACTTTTCTGATTAAAGAATTCATCACAAGCCTTACTAAAACGATCAAAAATTTTGGTGTTCATTTTTTTAGGAACAAAACCAATTGTTTTCCATCGAGCCTGTAGTGCAATAACCTCTTTTGTTTTTGAGTTCCATGTTCTAAAAGAGTTTAACTCATCATAGTTTATACTTTCTACAATTTCGCAAATAGTAGTTTTCTGTTCTAAGTTATACTCCTCTTCTTTTTTTAAGTTCTCAAAGTGTTTTTGGTGTCTTTTGTTTATTTCTGTAGAAGCAGCTTTGAATCGGTCCCAAACCTCATCTCTTAATTCCTTAGCAACGGGTCCTGTTTCTCTATATTCATCATGTAGTTTTTGTAGTTGATGAAATGCTGAAACAATATCAGGTTCTTCGATTAGTTTTTCTGCAATTTCACAAAGGCGAGTTTTTATTTCTAGATTTTTCTTAAAGTCATAATCTCTAAACTCATTACTCAGTTTAAGCACATCATAAAATTGTTCTACGTACTCGTCGTATGACTTCCAAAGTTCTTTTACTTTCCCTTGTGGAACTTGTTTTATTTCATTCCATTGTTTTTCTAGAGACTTAAACTCTTTGTATAGAGTGTTTGCATCATCAGGCGTTTCAACCATCTCTTTTAAGCGCTCAATGATAGCTTCCTTTTTAGCTAAGTTTTCCTCTTTAATTTTTTCAATTTCTACAGCAGCTTCTTTTCTTTTTGCTCTGATTAGCTCAAAGGTTTTTTTGAATTCCTCTTCTAGTTCATCTTTAGGAAAGCTAAATGGTTTAGTACTATCTTTACCTTCTTTCTCTTTAAATGCTTTCTTTGCTTCTTCTATTTCTTCATTATGAAGTTTATAGAATGCTTGCTTCAAAGACTCTAGTTCTTGGCGATTTGTGTTTATAACATCTTTTCCAAGTTCTTTTAGTTGTTGAAGAATTCCTTTTTTTGATTCAGCCTCCTCTTTTTTAGAGTCTTCTTTGGCTTTAGGAGATTGTGTTTCTTTAGTTTGGGTAACCTCTTCCTTTGTTGGGGTTTCTTCCCCTTCTTTTGGTTGTTCTTTAGCAGAAGATTCTGGTGTAGTATCTTTTACAGACTCTTTTTCTTTAGCTTCTGTTTCTTCTTTGTTTTCTACTACCGAAGTTGTTTGCTCTTCTTTAGCAACTTCTGAAACTTCTACTTTGTCTTTCTCCTTATCATCTGTGTTCAAAGGAAGATTTGTGTCCTGTGCATTCGTCATACGTATATCATTTTTTAGGATGAAAAAGATTGATTTTCATCCTTGTATATTCCAAAAGTACAAATTAATAAAAAAATGATTAATTCGCACCTTTTCTAATTCTATTTTTGTCGTTATCCGTAAAGATAAATAAAACTCTTATATTATTTACTATATCTATCGATGTCTTTCATCGATAATATACAGATATAGTGAATTTTAATGTAAGAAAATGTAATCAGTTAGGTGGCTTTAGGTTATAGAACGTTTTTAACCATTTGAGTTAACTCAATAAATTGTTGGACCGATAATTGTTCGGGACGTTTATTAAATAACTCATCTTCTGTAATTGGATGTCCTTTACCTAAAATTGGTTTTATAGAGTTGCGTAGTGTTTTTCTACGTTGGTTAAAAGTGGTTTTAACTATATTTTTGAATAGTTTTTCATCACAATTTAGGCTTTTTGTGTTATTTCGTGTCATGCGTATTACCGCACTTTTAACCTTAGGTGGAGGATTAAATACTCCAGGATTAACAGTGAATAAATATTCCACATCATACCATGCTTGTATAAGTACACTAAGTATGCCGTACGTTTTACTTCCTGGACCTGCTGCTATACGTTCAGCTACTTCCTTTTGAATCATACCTGTACAACAAGGTATAATCTCTTTGTAATCAAGCATTTTAAAGAAGATCTGACTCGATATATTGTAAGGATAGTTTCCTGTTAAAACAAAAGGTTGGTTGTCAAAAAGAGTCGCTAAGTCTAGGGTTAAAAAGTCAGCCTCAATAATATTGTTTTCTAGCTCAGAATAGTTTCTTTTTAAGTACTCAACAGACTCAAAGTCTAATTCAACTACTTTTAATTCTCGTCCTTTTTTTAATAAAAATTGAGTTAGAACACCCATTCCTGGTCCTACTTCTAAAATAGGTATATTAGCATAAGCATCAACATCAACTGTATCAGCTATGTGCTCGGCAATTTTTAAATCGGTTAAAAAATGCTGGCCTAGAAACTTTTTTGGACGTACAGAACTCATTTTTGTAGTTAAAATAATTACTTTTGTATAACAAAGGTATATCTTTTGTTACAGAAATGACTATAAAACATGAAGAAACTGTTCCTCAAGTCCTTTAAAATTCTATTACCTTTAGTCTTAGGTGCTTTTATATTCTATTGGGTTTATAAGGATTTTGATTTCTCACAACTAGCCATTGTTTATCATCAAGATTTTCAATGGGGATGGATGTTACTAGCTCTTTTTTTTGGTGTATGGAGTCATATTTTTCGCGGTTGGCGATGGAACCTTTCATTAGAACCGTTAGGACTGTACCCAAAAAGAAGGAATAGTGTGTATTCTATTTTTATTGCATATGCTGCAAATTTAGTGATTCCTCGAGTTGGTGAGGTATCTCGTTGTGGTGTGTTAGCCAAATACGATAAAATACCCTTTAATTTATCGTTAGGTACTTTAGTATCAGAGCGGTTAATAGATACTTTTTGTGTTCTAATTATTACACTGATAGCCATCTTATTTCAACTACCTGTTTTTCTTTCATTTTTTTCATCTACAGGAGCTAGTGCTGATGGGGTGTTGGAATTATTTACATCGTTTGAATTTTATTTTTGGGGAGCTTTGTTCGTTGCATTAGCTGTAGGCGCATATTACCTAGTAAGGACTTGTTCTTTTTTTGATAGAATTCGGAAAATTGGAATTGAAATATGGAAGGGTATAACCTCTCTAAAAGATATGAAACATAAGGAGCTGTATGTTTTTTATACCATTTCAATTTGGACTTGTTACTTTTTAGAGTTTTATCTCTGTTTTTATTGTTTTTCATTTACAGAACACTTGGGTGTTTTTGCAGGGCTAGTTCTTTTTGTGTCAGGTAGTTTTGCTGTTTTAATACCTACACCCAATGGAGCAGGTCCATGGCATTTTGCTATAATTGCTATGTTGGCTCTTTATGGGGTGTCTGCTACTGATGCAGGTGTTTTTGCACTTATAGTACACGGAATTCAAACCCTTTTAGTTATATTGCTAGGAATCTATGGATTGACGGCATTGCCGTTATTAAATAAAAATAAATAACCATGAAAACCATTCAAGATTTAGCTCCGCAGGGAGTATGGAAAAACTTTTATTCGTTAACACAAATACCTAGACCATCGGGTTACCCAGGTCCTATTACGGAGTTTTTATTGAACTTTGGAAAAAAATTAGGCTTTGAATCTTTCACTGATTCAATAGGTAACGTTATTATTCGTAAACCTGCATCTCCTGGTATGGAGGACAGAAAAGGAGTAATTATACAAGGCCATATGGATATGGTTCCTCAGAAGAATAAAGAGACAAAACATGATTTCAAAAAGGACCCTATTCAACCGATTATCGATGGCGATTGGGTAAAAACTAAGGGTACTACTTTGGGCGCTGATAATGGTTTAGGAGTAGCTGCTATGATGGCTATACTAGAAGATGATTCGCTAAAACATGGGCCCTTGGAAATGTTAATTACTACTGATGAAGAAACAGGCATGGTAGGTGCTTTTGGCTTGAAAGAGGATACACTACAAGGTGAAATTTTATTGAATCTAGACTCTGAAGATGAGGGAGATCTTTATATTGGTTGTGCTGGGGGAACTGATGTGGTTGCTACAATAGCCTATAAAGAAGTTGCTCCTGATTCTGAGGATGTAGCCTATTCCATTACGTTAAGAGGATTAAAAGGGGGACACTCGGGGATGGAAATAAATACAGGCCGTGCCAATGCTAATAAATTGATTGTCAGATTTCTGCGTGATGCCGTTCTTTCTTGTGAAGCTAGATTAGCGGATTGGGAGGGTGGTAATATGCGTAATGCTATACCTCGTGAAGCTCATGCTACGTTGACTATACCTAAAGAGAATGTTCAAGAGTTAAAAGATTTAGCTTTAGAATATGAAGCAACTTTTAATGAGGAGTATGGAGAAATTGAAAATAAAATTGTGTTAACTGTTGAAGAGCAAGAGTTACCTCAAGCTATTATTCCTCAAGAGATTCAAGATAATTTTATTCAGGCCGTGTATGCTTGTCAAAATGGGGTGAAGCGTATGATTCCTGCTATACCCGATATTGTTGAAACCTCATCTAATTTGGCTATTGTAACCATCGGAAAGGGCAAGGCTAGGATTGAAATTATGGCAAGAAGCTCTAGCGACAGTATGAAAGAATACTTAATTACTAGTTTAGAAGCTTGTTTTGCTATGGCGGGAATGAAAGTGGAGTTTATTGGTGATTATTCAGGTTGGCAACCTCATACAGATTCTCCTATATTACAGGCTATGAAAAAAGTCTATGAGGAGAAATTTGGAGAAACTCCGAATGTACAAGTTATTCATGCAGGTTTAGAGTGTGGAATAATTGGTGCTATTTATCCTCATTTAGATATGATTTCGTTTGGTCCTACCATACGTTCTCCTCATTCGCCTGATGAAAGAACTTACATTCCATCTGTAGTTAAATTCTATGATTTTTTAATTGCTACTTTAGCTCAGACACCAAAAAAGTAAACTAAAGAAGAATTCTTTTGTTTACTATTTTTACTGTATGAGTAAAAAGAAGGGTTGTATAGGAAATAAGTGCTATGCAGCCCTTTTTATATATAATATATTTAACTAGGACATGTGGACTTTATAACTAGGTCATCTAGCTCAAAGGTCTAGGGCATGTGTCCTATCTGATCTGGAGAGAGGATAGGTTTCATTACAAACCTGAATAAAACACTTCCATTTGTATCTTTTTATTATTTTTCCATAGTAGAATCATAAATTGTGTTAGCTTTACTCTTGTATTGTAGATATTTAAGTAAAGATTAAACTTGAATACCAGAATATTTATTTACCTTGTTTTTCAAAGAGAAACTAAAACAAATAAAAATGAAAACAAAAGGCTATTTTATATTATTATGTGTATTGTTTTCTCCTTTTTTATTAAATGCACAATCGTATAAATCGATGTGGAAAAAAGTAGAACAATCTCAACATAAAGACCTTCCGAAAACTACGTTAGAGTGGTCGAGTAAGATTTATAGGAAAGCAGAAAAGGAAAAAAATATCGGTCAACTTTTTAAGGCGGGTATATATAGTTTCTCTACACAATTGAGCATTGAACGCGATAGTTTGGTTTCACTATTAATTCATGCCGAGAAAACCCTAAAAGAGTTTAATTCTCCTATAGAGAAAGCTTTAATGCACTCTTTATTAGCCGAAGGCTATGTTTTAGCTAAAAATGAATTTAGTCGTTCCAGTCGGACTTTAGTGGATGAAAGTCTAGACTTATCTAAAATGCGATCGTGGAGTGATACTCAGTTTATACAAAAAATAATGGAACATGCTGATGCCTCTGTTAATGACAGAATGTTATTATTAAAGGAATCTGGTAGAGATTATATTCCATTTATTGAAATGGGTGAAACAAGCACTTATTTTAATCATGATTTATATCATTTATTAGCTCAAAGAAGAATTGATTTATACAATACTCAATCTAGGTTCTATAATTTAAGTTCTGTGTATGATGAGGAATTCTGGAAAGATAAAATCAATACGGCTTATGATGAATTTATAGATACCTATAAAGAAAGTAAAGAAGAAGCCACTCTTCTTTTTGTGTTACTAGCTAAATGGGAGCAGAAGGAGAAGAATACTGAAGCTTTTTTAGAGTTAGATGACTTAATAGATCGATTTAATTCAATACCTGAAGTTGTTGAATTGTATAAAGAAAAAGCAGTTCTTAATCAATATTCAAACCCTGATATTGCTTTAGCTATGTGTAATGAAGCTATAAGGCTATTCCCTAAGTATTATAGAATAAATAATATTCACAATATAAAAGAGAAAATATTACTACCACATTTAACAATTTATTCTAATGCATTGGTATATCCTGGGGAGCGGGTAGATTTAAATATAAAGCATAAGAACTTAGAATATTTTACACTAGAATGGTATTTGATAGATTCATCTAATTATTCTGAATCTATTAGTGGGGAAGATTTATTAGCGAAATCTACATTTCATTCGTCATTAACATTTGACTTAACTCCTCCTAGTGATTATAAAAGTACTGATACAACATTGACAGTAACGGCACCTCCATTAGGGAGATACTTATTGAGAGTAGTGGCAGATTGTAAAAACACGGCTAAAGATTACACTACAATTACTTCGACTCGCTTTAGAGTTTTAAATACAATATTAGAGTCTAAAGAAAATGAACTTATTGTATTAGATAATAAATCGGGGCATCCTATTCGTGACGCTAAGATTTCGGTTTATAATGCAAATAAAGAATTTGTAGACTCTTATCAAACGAATGAAAGAGGTCTAGTTACTATAAAGAAGAGTAAGTCTGAATCTTATTATTATCTGGTATCAAAAGATGATGATAGAGCAATGGATTATCAAAGCTTAAATTATGGAGGATGGTATCAGCCTGTTGCTTCTTATAATTTAGAAAATAGAGAGATAAAACTATTAACCGATCGAGCAATCTATAGACCGGGACAAACAGTTTATGTAAAAGGTGTAGCTTATGCTTTTGATGAGGGGAAATATACTGTATTACCTAGTCAATCGTACACAGTTCAGTTTTATGATGCTTCACAAAACGAGTTAAATAAAAATGAAGTAAAAACAAATGAGTATGGCTCATTTACCACTAGCTTTCAAATACCATCGGTTACATTAAATGGAATGTTTTTAATTTCCACCCAGTTTGGTTC
>JAAYSY010000045.1 GCA_012518235.1 Bacteroidales bacterium | reverse complement strand
TCTGCTCCCCACTCAAAAGGTCGGCAATTGATGGGAGTAGGAAAGGTGTTATCTACAATAAATGGAACTCCTTGTTGATGAGCTATTTTAGCAAACTTCTCAAAATCTAGGATATCAAGCGATGGATTAGCAATGCTCTCTCCAAATAATGCTTTTGTGTTAGGTCTAAATGCTGCAGCAATCTCCTCCTCAGATGCATCTGGCTGTATAAAGGTTACCTCAATACCTAATTTTTTCATTGTTACAGCAAAAAGATTATAAGTTCCTCCATAGATTGCTGAAGAGCTAACAAAATGATCTCCTGCTTCGCATATGTTGAATAATGCAAAAAAGGTAGCAGCTTGCCCACTTGAGGTTAACATTGCTGCTACTCCTCCTTCAAGTGAAGCTATTTTAGATGCTACTACATCGTTTGTTGGGTTTTGTAAACGCGTATAAAAATAACCAGAATCTTCTAAGTCAAATAAACGCCCCATTTGCTCACTAGTATCGTATTTGAAAGTTGTACTTTGATAAATAGGAACGATACGAGGTTCTCCTTTTTTAGGATTCCATCCTCCTTGCACACAAAGTGTTTCACGATTATAACTTTTTTCCATCTTTTTTGTGTTTAAGTGATTTTTAATAATATAAATAGATACTTAACTGATATTTTTCACTGTATTGTAAATATATAAAGAATAAAATGATAGTAAGAAAAAGAGGAGATGGAAAACCATTCCTCTTTAAATATTTCTTTATTCTTATAGATTAACAAGAGGTTATTTTTCGGTTATGGTTTCTCTCAGGCTCTTTACAAAAAGATCTGCCTCATTCTTAGTTATAGATAAAGGAGGTAATAAGCGTAATACTTTTTCTCCACTAATTCCAGTAAAAACCTTTTTTTCGTGAAGTAGCTTTTTTCTCAAATCTTTTATTGGAGTATCGAACTCTAGCCCAATCATTAATCCACGCCCACGAACTTCTTTTATTTGAGGAAGGTCTTTTAGTTGATTCATCAGGTATTCACCCATATCCTTTGAATTGTCTACTAAAGATTCTTCTTCCATAACTTCGAGAACAGCTAATGCTGCGGCACAAGCTAGATGATTTCCACCAAAGGTGGTCCCCAACATCCCATAGGTTGGATTGAATTTGGGATGAATTAGCACACCTGATAAAGGAAACCCATTGCCAATTCCTTTAGCTACAGTTATTAAGTCAGGCTTTATTTTAGCATATTGGTGGGCGAAGAATTTACCACTTCTTCCATAACCACTTTGAATTTCATCCAATATGAGGACCGTATTCGTTTCATCACACAGTTTTCGTACTGCTTGTAAGAAATCGTTATTCGGTATTTTAATGCCTCCTACTCCTTGAATACCCTCAATAATCACTGCACAAACATCACGTTTTTTTATCTCTTCTTCAAATACATTGATGTTGTTGAGAGGAAGAAATGATACGTTCTCATTGTTGTTAATTGGAGCGATGATAGCTGGGTTGTCAGTAACTTCAACTGCTAGAGAAGTTCTTCCGTGAAAAGCCTTAGAAAAAGAAATGACTTTTGTTCTACCATTATAGAAGGAGGCTAGTTTTAATGCATTTTCATTAGCTTCGGCTCCAGAATTCACTAAAAAGAGTGAATAATCATTATATCCAGAGATCTTACCTAGTTTTTTAGCAACTTCTTTTTGTAATTCATTTATAACAGAGTTGGAATAAAAGCCAAGTTTTGAGACTTGATCACTGATACGTTCAACATACTTAGGATGGGAATGACCGATAGATATTACAGCATGTCCACCATAAAAGTCTAAATACTTGTTGCCTTTTTCATCCCAAACGTAAGAGCCTTCACCTTTAACAATGTTGATGTCAAAAATTGGATAAACATTAAATAGTTCCATATATTATAGTTAATTAAAAAGCGTTTGCTTTCAGATTAAGCCCAAGACTCTCATTTAGATTAAACATTAAATTCATGTTTTGAACAGCTTGTCCAGAAGCTCCTTTTAGTAGGTTATCAAGACAACTAACAATTAATAGTTTGTTCTCGTGCTTTTGTAGCTGTATTAAACATTTATTTGTGTTTACCACCTGTTTGAGATCTAAATCCATATCTATAAGATGTGTAAAGGGTTCATTTTTATAATAATCTTTATAGATTTGTTGAATTTCATTGATGCCTAAATCTATTTTAGTGACTAAGGTAGTGAAAATTCCACGAGGAAAGTCTCCTCGATATGGGATAAAATCAATGGCTTTGTTAAAATTAGCTTGTAACTGTGTTATAGATTGTTTAACCTCGGGTACATGACGATGAGTAAAGGCATTGTAAATACTAAGGTTGTTATCTCGCCAGCTAAAGTGAGCGGTAGGTCGCGGTTTTACTCCAGCACCTGTACTTCCTGTAATGGCATTTACCATTACATCGCTTGTTATTAATTGCTTATTGGCTAAAGGTAGTAAGCTTAGTTGTATGCAAGTAGCAAAACAACCAGGATTAGCTATTTTTTGTGCATGTTTAATCTGTTCTCTATTTAGTTCGGGCAATCCGTAAATAAAATCATTGTCGTCTCTTTGGAATCGATAATCCATAGAGAAATCAATAATCTTTAATGTGGATGGGAGCTTCTGATTCTCTAAAAATTTAATGCTATCCCCATGTGCCGTACATAAAAAAAGAACATCTATTTTATCAAAAGGCAGCTCATTTGTAAAAATTAAATCGCAGTCACCATACAGTCCAGAATGAACATCTGTAACCTTGTTTCCTGCATTACTTGTGCTATTTATGAAAGAGAGGTTAACTTTAGGGTGATGAACTAATAAACGAATTAATTCTCCTGCAGTGTAACCTGCTCCTCCAACAATTCCTACGTTTATCATTGTTGATTATTTCTCCTTGTTCTTGTCTTGGTTGTGAAAGTAAACACGTAAAGGATTAGAAAGTATTTTAATAAACCCTTTGGCATCATCAGCAGTCCATCCTTTCTGAACTTCTCCATATTCACCAAATGGAGTTTCCACTAGATCAAAATCAGATTCAACACCTACTAGTGTGTAAGAATAGGGTCGAAGTATTATTTCTACTTTACCTGTAACATTACGTTGAGAAGAGGTAAGCATTGCTTCAATATCTCTCATTACAGGTTCTAAATATTGTGCTTCGTGTAAAAACATACCATACCAATTCGCTACTTGATCTTTCCAATAAAGTTGCCATTTAGTTAATGTGTGTTTTTCTAGCATCTTGTGTGCATTGATAATAAGTAGCGGAGCAGCTGCTTCAAAACCAACACGTCCTTTGATTCCTATTATAGTATCCCCAATATGCATATCACGACCAATACCAAAAGGTCCAGCAATGGATTCTATTTTGTTAATAGCTTTTACTTTATCCTTAAAAACTTCGCCATTAACCGCGTGTAGTTCACCTTCCTTAAATTCTAGAATTAGTTTTTCTGTATTCTCCTTTGTTATTTGTGAAGGATAAGCTTCCTCAGGTAGTGTTTGGTTACTTACTAAAGTTTCTTTTCCACCAATTGAGGTCCCCCATAAGCCTTTGTTGATAGAGTACTCCATTTTTTCAAAGTTGGCTTCATAATTATGTTTACGTAAGTATTCTATTTCATACTCACGCGTTAAAATCATATCACGAGTAGGAGTAATGATTTCAATTCCTGGAGCAAGAACTTCGAATGTTAAATCAAATCGGATTTGGTCGTTACCAGCACCTGTACTTCCATGAGCTATAGCGTCAGCGTTAATTTCGCGAGCATAGTTAGCAATAGCAATAGCCTGAAATATACGTTCCGAGCTAACTGATATAGGATAAGTACCATTACGCAACACATTACCAAATACCATGTATTTGATGCTCTTTTCGTAATACTCTTGAGTTACATCTAAAGTAACATGTTCTTTAGCTCCAAGCTTGTAAGCTTTGCTTTCAATTTCTTTTAATTCTTTTTCGCTAAATCCACCTGTGTTAGCAATTGCAGTATAGACTTCATAGCCTTTGTCTTTTGATAAATACATGGCACAGAAAGAGGTATCTAGACCTCCACTAAATGCTAAAACTACCTTTTTTTTCATATCAAATTGATTTAATAATATGTTTTTATTCTTTAGATGATTTTTTTCTTCGTGTTGCTTTGGATCGAAAAGCATCGCAGTGCAGATACAATAGCGGCGATTAGTTCGCATTAATACGTCATGATTGCAACATCCTTCACATCCTTTCCAGAAAGACTCATCGCTTGTTAGTTCTGAGAAAGGAACTGGAACATATCCTAGTTCTGTGTTAATTTTCATTACAGCCCCGCCACTAGTAAGGCCAAAAAGCTTTGCGTTAGGCCAACGTTTACGCGATAACTTAAAAGCCTCATGTTTAATACGTCTAGCTAAGCCTTGTCCTCGAAATTTTTCAGCTACAATTAATCCAGAGTTGGCAACATATTCCTTATTTCCCCAACTTTCAATGTAGCAAAAACCCGCAAATTCATCTCCATTAAGCGCAATAATTGCCTTTCCTTCTTTCATTTTTAGTGTTACATAATCGTGAGTTCTTTTAGCAATTCCTGTACCGCGCACTTTTGCTGCTGCTTCTATGGTATCTAATATAGTGTCTACATACTTCTCATGAGAAGAGTCGGCTACCATAACTTTTATTTCTTGTTCCATTTATTTTTGATTGTACTTTTTGTCAACGTTAGGAATGATCGTTGATAGTTGTGCTCTTATTTTTTTGGGAGATATGTGTTCTTTCACAACCATGATTATCGTATCATCACCTGCAACTGTTCCTAAAATATCAGAGAAGTCGTGACTATCTATGTCATAAGCCATTCTACTAGCGTATCCTGGTTTTGTTTTTATAACAGCTAAGTTACCTGAGAAATTTAGAGAAACAAAGCCATTATGTATCATCATTTCATTGATAGGGGTATCAACATTTCTTTTGTACATAATATCATTAGGAAGGACATAAACATAATCTCCATTGATATTTGTTGCTTTTGCAACTTTTAACTGCTTTAAATCGCGAGATAGTGTAGCTTGAGTTAATTGAAATCGTTGTTTCTTTAATTCCTGTAACAGTTCATCTTGTGATCCAATTTCAGTACTAGATATTATTGATTTTATCGCCTCTAATCGATCTGCTTTCTTTTTCATTGTTTGAATAGTTATGCTTAAAGTTGCAAAAATATGCACTATTTTTAATATTAACAAGAGGAATGGAATAAATATTCGTTTTTTTAGTGAATTTAAACGACAGAATACCATCTTACTCTATAATATACTTTTAGCGACTGTTGTAGTTTTTATAAGCTCTGTGGATTTATCTTAATGTTATTTTGCAATAAGTTACTTATAATATACTAAACTATACCCCATGTTTTGCATTATACTGGATAAGTAGCTAATTTAAGATTTTAAAAAGGTCTGATTTATTAATCCAAGTTATTTTTATTAAAAATAATGTTGCATACTTAAAATATATGTCTATCTTTGCAGTGCATTTGAAAATAATAGCGGTGCCATAGCTCAGTTGGTAGAGCAAAGGACTGAAAATCCTTGTGTCCCTAGTTCGATTCTTGGTGGCACCACTAGAAAAACCCCTTCATTGTA
>JAAYSY010000260.1 GCA_012518235.1 Bacteroidales bacterium | reverse complement strand
GATACAACGTTTTATGTTATAGCATTATACTTTGGATCTATTGCTGTGAAAAATGTACGTTATGTACTTTCTTATTCCTTAATTGCTGATTTTGCTGGAATGATTGCTGCTATTTTCTTAGCTTATGCCTTTTTTGGCTAACAACAGGGTAATAACTGTTTTTTTATGAGAGTAAATAATTAAGACAATAGAAATAAGGGAATTAATGTACTTAGTCACATCTTCTAGATGACCTAGGCAAACACATAGGATGACCTAGTCATGTAATGTATTTGACCTAGTCATACACAAACTGGTGTCAGACGCAATTAAACAGAGATATATCAATCACCCACAAAAAGTAATAAATAAATGCACTATAATCTTTTTAAGGTGATAACAACAATTTCACTGGGAGAAGATACTCTAACATCTATTTGCGAAGTACCAATACCATTTGTTACAATCATAGGGTACCCTGCTGTAGTATATTTTAATCCTGTTAAAAATCGCTGTCCATATTTTGAAGGTATAATGGGTGCATAACCTAATATGCGTACTTGTCCCCCATGCGTATGTCCTGCTAAGACTAGATCACTATTCCGAATAGATACCTCTTCTGCATAATCGGGAGTGTGCGTTAAAAGAACAACAAAATCATTGGGATGAAGAGATAGTGTAGGCGATATCCCATTATTTTTAAGATCAAAGGGATTGCGAATTCCTGCTACAAGAATAAACTCTCTTCCTTTTCGTATAGTATCTACCTGATGTTCTAAAACGCTGATTTTATATTTAGCCATCGTCGATGTGCTTTCATCATAACAACGCTCATAATCATTGTTTCCTAAAACAGCATAGGTTCCATATTTAGGCTTCACTTTAGATAACTCCTTAAAAAGCTCTGGAATATTCTCACAATCCTCGTAATAATCGCCTCCCATAAAAAGAGCATCTGGATTGAGTTCTTTTAATAAACTCACCAAATCGAACAACCCTTGTTGCTTAAAAAGACTTTTATAATGCAAATCTGAAATAAAAGCTATTTGAAATCCATCAAAAGACTTTGGTACATCAGGATGAGCAAAATCATAATGCTTTATTCTGCTGACCCCTTCATAATGTGACGGAACAGACACTTCAGACTCCAAAACTTCTGCATCTTTAGGTATCGTATCAGAAGCATCTAGTTTACTTAATTCTACACCATCAGTCGTATGATGTGCTTTTGCTATTTGCTTTGACGATTTACACGAACTCAAAAACAAAACAAAAACAGATAAGAAGAGGAATAACTTTTTCATATTCTAATTGCTATTATTGAAGCATAAAGATAAAACAATATAACTTTTAGCAAGAAGAAAAAAGCTAGATGCTCATTGATTTTGTATCTTTGCAGATATGAAAACGAAGACACCAATTAATATAAAAACAAACTCACTTATAGCATGGCTATTAGCTGCTCGTCCCCAAACATTATCTGCAGCAGTTATTCCAGTAGCTGTAGGATCAGCTTTAGCTTTTGTTGATGAACAATTTAAGCTCTGGCCAACAATAGCCTGTTTTTTATTTGCTGCAACGATGCAAATAGCTGCAAACCTTATTAATGATTTATATGATTTTCTAAAAGGAAGCGATAGAGAAGATAGATTGGGCCCTAAACGAGCTTGTGCTGAAGGTTGGATTACGCCTAAAGCAATGAAATGGGGAATTATAATTACTTTATTAATAGCATCTCTTATAGGATTAACTCTTTTAACCTATGCGGGATGGGAGCTGATTCTTATTGGTTTAGTTTGTATTATTTTTGCTTTTCTATACACCACTGTTTTATCTTATCAAGGTTGGGGCGACATTTTAGTTATACTTTTCTTTGGTTTTGTTCCAGTGGGTGGCACCTACTATGTACAGACTTTGAGCTGGAGTTCTAACGTTACTGCTGCAGCCTTAGTTTGTGGTTTTGTTATCAACACCTTGCTTGTTTTAAACAATTATCGAGACAGACAAGAAGACAAAAAAAGTAATAAAAAAACTCTTGTTGTTCGATTTGG
>JAAYSY010000259.1 GCA_012518235.1 Bacteroidales bacterium | reverse complement strand
TCGAACCCACGACATTCAGAACCACAATCTGACGCTCTAACCAACTGAACTACAGCCACCGTGTTGTTTATTGTCTAATGCGTTGCAAAGATACGTAATAAGTTTAATGTTCCAAATAAAATGAGCTTTTTTATTGAACTAAATATTCTCTAGCTCCCTGATTATAGTCGTTTAAGAATTTTCGGGTAGTGTTTAAGAAATTGTTTCTTAATGTATTAGCTTGATTATTTAATTGGTAATCTTTTGTTGATGAAGGATATAAAATATAATTATTTTCTCCAGTTATTATAGGTCTTCCAGTCCAAACTAAATTATATTCACACGATTTTAATTGAGTAATACTATCTTTCTGTAGTGTTAGTTTAAGCATCATTCCTCCATCCGTTCCTTTTCTAGACATATTTGAGATAAAATTGCCTAAAGAGTAGGCTACGACTTTTTTCTGATTAGATAGACTATCAGTAACTATTTGAATAGGTTGAATAACATGGGGGTGACTACCAATGATGTGATGTACTCCTTTACTAAATAACCAATTTGCCAATTCTACTTGCTTTTTGTTAGGGAGCATTTCATATTCTTCACCCCAGTGTATTAGCATAATCAGTGCGTCTGGTTTATTCTTATAAGCCTTTAGAATATCCTTTTCAATAATCTGTTTATCGATATAGTTTACGATGAAAGGGGAATCGACAGTTAATCCATTAGTACCGTAAGTATAATTTAAGAATGCAATTTTAATCCCATTTTTTTCAACCCATAGGGGATTCCTGTTTTCTCTTTCTTCTTGTGATTGAAAACTACCTGTGTGTTGTATTCTAAGGGAATCTAGAAGAGAAAGTGTTCGTCGTAATCCTTTTTTTCCTCTATCTAAAATGTGATTATTAGCTGTTAGAATGATATTAAAACCGCTATCTAAGACTTCTAATAATAATTCATCAGGTGAGCTAAATAATGGGTAACCCGAGTAGGGTTTTCCTCCTAATGTGGTTTCAAAATTAATGAGTGAAAAGTCCGCACTTTGTATATCTTCCCTGATGTGCTTAAAATAAGATGAGTAATTATACCCACTATCTGTTTTAGCATAATTTAATTGAGTCTTATGTTGCATAACATCACCTACAAAAAGTAACTTTATTTCTTGAACACTGTCTTTTAGCTCTTCTGTTTTTCCAATTTGTATTTTATTAGACTTACTGTTGAAGGTACACGAATAAAGAGAGGCAGAGACAAGTAGAAGTAGA
The DNA here is from genome assembly GCA_012518235.1 of Bacteroidales bacterium. Taxonomy (GTDB): domain Bacteria; phylum Bacteroidota; class Bacteroidia; order Bacteroidales; family Bacteroidaceae; genus Bacteroides_E. The sequence continues at coordinate 4,159 of JAAYSY010000259.1, read as the reverse complement.
AGAAAGGGTGTTTTCATAAGGGTTTCTGTTTATAGAGCATAGAAAAGTATAGAGATAAAAAAGATGCGTTAGTAATTTAACGCATCTTTTTATTATATCTATGATTTATTGGTAGATTTCTTTTTTTCCAGCTAAGAGTGTGTTTCTCATTAAGGAAACAATAGTCATAGGTCCAACACCTCCTGGAACAGGTGTAATGTAAGAACACTTAGGAGCTACCTCATCAAACTTAATATCACCTTTTAATCTAAATCCAGATTTTGTTTCGGTTGATGGAACACGTGTAGTACCCACATCAATTATTACAGCTCCTTCTTTTACCATGTCAGCTGTAACAAACTCAGGTTGTCCCAAAGCTGCTATAATAATATCTGCAGATTGACACTCTTTTACAAGGTCCTTTGAACGACTATGGCATACAGTTACCGTTGCGTTTCCAGGATATTGTTTTTGCATCATGAGCGAAGCCATAGGTTTTCCTACAATGTTACTTCGTCCCAATACAACACACTTTTTTCCTTCTGTTTCAATATTATATCGTTTAAGTAACTCTAAAATACCATTAGGTGTTGCAGAAATATAGCAAGGCAATCCTATAGACATTCTCCCCACATTAATAGGATGAAAACCATCCACATCTTTGCGATAATCAATTGCTTCAATCACCTTTTGTTCGGAGATATGTTTAGGTAAAGGAAGTTGAACAATAAAGCCATCAATGTCTTGGTTATTATTCAATTCTGTTACTTTAGCTAAAAGCTCTTTTTCTGTAACATTATCCTCGTAGCGAATCAGTGTAGATTCGAAACCACATTCCTCACAAGACTTAACTTTGTTTCTAACGTATGTTTCGCTTCCTCCGTCATGTCCAACAAGAATAGCTGCCAAATGAGGACGTTTTTGTCCTTTATCGATTAGTTGTTTGACCTCTTTGGCTATTTCTAGTTTAATTTGAGCAGCAACTGCTTTACCATCAATGAGTTTCATTTTATTTCTTTTGAAAAGTTATCTTCTACCAAATTTAGGCATCATCATGCGTCCTAATTTACCACCACCAGAAACCATTTTCATCATCTTACGAGTTTGGTCGAATTGATTTAATAAACGGTTAACCTCCTGAATAGTAGTTCCGCTACCATTAGCTATACGAGCTCTTCTAGAACCATTTATAATGGAAGGGTTTTCTCTTTCTACAGGAGTCATTGAATGTATAATAGCTTCTACACTTTTGAATGCATCATCATCAATATCAACATCTTTAATAGCTTTTCCAACTCCAGGAATCATCGAAGCTAACTCTTTAATATTTCCCATTTTTTTAATCTGATCGATTTGTGTTAGGAAATCATTAAAGTCGAATTGATTTTTAGAGATTCTGCGTTGTAATTTTTTTGCTTCCTCTTCGTCATATTGTTCTTGAGCACGTTCAACAAGTGAAACAATGTCACCCATACCCAAAATACGATCGGCCATACGTGATGGGTGAAATTGGTCAATAGCATCTAGTTTTTCGCCTGTACCAATGAATTTAATAGGCTTGTCAACAACCGTACGAATAGATAAAGCTGCACCACCACGCGTATCGCCATCTAATTTGGTTAAAACAACCCCGTCAAAGTTTAATCGATCATTAAACTCTTTCGCTGTATTTACAGCATCCTGACCAGTCATTGAGTCCACAACAAAGAGAACTTCATTAGGATTAATAGCTTCTTTAATAGAGGTGATTTCGTCCATCATCTCTTTATCAATAGCTAGACGACCAGCTGTATCGACAATAACTAAATCATAGTTTTTTTCTTTAGCTTCATTTATTGCATTTTTTGCAATTTGAACAGGATTTTTATTTTCTGGCTCAGCATACATTGGAACATTAATTTGTTCCGATAAAACACGTAATTGCTCTATCGCAGCAGGACGATAAACGTCACAAGCTACAAGAAGAGGTTTTTTGTTTTTTTTAGTCTTCAACATTCGAGCTAACTTTCCAGAGAAAGTTGTTTTACCCGAACCTTGTAATCCAGACATTAAGATAACAGCAGGTTTACCATCTATATTTACGTCGGCTGTTTCACCTCCCATTAGTTTAGTTAGTTCGTCATGAACTATCTTCACCATTAATTCATTTGGTTTAACCGCAGTCAATACGTTTTGACCTAATGCTTTATCTTTAACAGTATCGGTAAATGTCTTGGCTACTTTATAGTTAACGTCTGCATCTAAAAGGGCTTTTCGCACCTCTTTTAATGTTTCTGCAACGTTTACTTCTGTAATTTTGCCTTCACCTTTTAATATCTTAAAAGATCTTTCTAGTTTTTCGCTTAAATTTTGAAACATATATGAATTAGAAATTAGAGATTAAAAATCAGAATACACACAGCTTATAAAAGCTCTACAAAGGTAATAATTTATACTGCAAACTAAATGATAATTAGTTCATTTTTCAAATCTTAGAAGGCTTTCTATCTGATTATTCAACCTCGTATTATTAATTATAGTAAAATAGATACGGGCTGTATGGGATATAAAATCCTAAACAACCCGTATATTATCTTATGTTTAAGTCAACTTATTATACTTAACTATTTAATTTTACAATTCGTAATAAATTAGCTATTCATACTTATTAAAAACTCATCGTTATTTTTTGTGTTCTTTAGACGATCCTTAATAAATGAAAGAGCCTCTACAGGATTCATATCTGCTAAGTACTTACGTAAAATCCACATTCTATCGAGGGTTGTTTTATCTAATAATAAATCATCTCGACGAGTGCTAGATGCAATAATATTAACTGCAGGATACATCCGTTTGTTAGATAAGTTACGATCTAATTGTAATTCCATATTACCAGTCCCCTTGAACTCTTCAAAAATAACCTCATCCATTTTCGAACCTGTTTCTATAAGAGCAGTAGCAATAATAGTTAAAGAACCTCCATTTTCTATGTTACGAGCTGCACCAAAGAAACGTTTAGGTCTATGTAAAGCATTGGCATCCACACCACCAGAAAGCACTTTGCCAGATGCTGGAGATACCGTATTGTAGGCTCTAGCTAGACGAGTTATAGAGTCTAAAAAGATTACTACATCATGACCACACTCAACCATACGTTTTGCTTTTTCAAGAACAATTCCAGCAATTTTAACGTGACGATCAGCTGGTTCATCAAATGTAGATGCTATCACTTCAGCATTTACACTGCGTGCCATATCAGTAACTTCTTCAGGACGTTCATCAATTAGTAACATAATCATATATGCTTCTGGATGATTTGCTGCTATAGCATTGGCTATTTGTTTTAGAAGAATTGTTTTACCTGTTTTAGGTTGTGCTACAATCAAGCCTCTTTGTCCTTTACCTATTGGTGAAAATAGGTCAACAATTCTAGCGGATAGACAATCAGAAGAATCTCCTTTGCAAAGAGTGAATTTTTCTTCAGGAAATAGGGGAGTAAGATGATCAAAAACTACTCGGTCTCTGACAAATGAAGGGTCTCTTCCATTAATCTTTTTGATTTTAACCAAAGGGAAAAACTTTTCGCCTTCTTTAGGTGGACGAATGATACCTTCTACAACATCACCAGTTTTAAGACCAAATAATTTAATTTGAGATTGAGATACATAAATATCATCGGGAGACGAAAGGTAATTATAATCAGCAGAGCGAAGGAAACCAAATCCATCAGGCATAGCATCTAAAACACCAACTCCTGTTAGTATATCATCAAACTCATAAGTTTGTTGTTGTTCTCTTCTATTATCTCTACGTTGTTGGTTTTGACGTTGAGGTCTTTGTTGATTTTGATTATTTTGGTTCTGATTCCGATTCTCTTTATTGTCTTTATTTTCTCTGTTATTCTTGTTTTCTCTATTATCTGTGTTTTGCTTTTGTTGCTGACGAGGTTGTGTTTTTTGTTGAGGTTGTGGTTCTATTACTGGCTTAGCCTTAGTAGCCTCAAATTTATCAACAAGTTTCTCGGGTAATTCTATCTTTTTAGCAGGGAGCTCTTCTATAGGGACAAATTCAGCTCTTGCTTTTTTATCAGCAGCTTGAGGTTGCGGTTTTGTAACTTCTTTAGTCTCAGCTTTAGGAGTTTCTTGTTTCTCAGGAGCAGCTTTGGGCTCTTGTTTCTCAATTGATCTAGATATTACTCTTT
>JAAYSY010000258.1 GCA_012518235.1 Bacteroidales bacterium | reverse complement strand
TGAAACCATAGGTGAATTGGAAATAACTCAATCTTTTGATTTTCCCTCACTCTATTTTGCACGAAACAAAGTGAAGAACCTTCACATAAAAGGATATAATTATCAGATAGAAGCGGTGAGACAATCAATTCTATTGAAAGCTAAAAGTGTTTGTTTAGACCTAAAATCTCTTCAACAACAAAAGGAGATACTTAAGGAACGACTAACACAAACACAAAAGCTGTATACTATCTATCAAGAACGACTAGATAGAGGGGATGCTAATATATTAGAGACGAATAAAATAAAGTTAGAGTTATTGAATGCAACAACAGAATGGCAATTAAAGGAGAAAGAGTGGAAAAATAAGCAAGAAGAGCTTTGGGTTCTTAACGGAAACATTCCAATTGAGAATCTTCAAATAGAAACTACTCGCACTCCTTTTCCACAATCATTCGAGGAGATAAAGCAGGTTTTCTTAAATGAAGATTACAACCTTTTAGCCCTACATGAAGAGTTAAAGGCCAATCAAAAACAGATCACAGTTAATCGTTCGCAATGGCTTCCTTCACTAGAATTAGGGTATAAACGAAACACGGAAGCTGGAATCTATTTTAATGGAATTGTAGTTGGCTTTTCTGTTCCAATCTTTGCCAATAGAAATAAAACAAAAAAAGCTAAAGCTGAGGCTTTAAATACTTCCCTTCTAAAAGAGGTTACCTATATACAATTAGAAAGTGATTTAAAACAGGCCTACAAGGAAGCCGAAGCATTAAATGAAACATTAAAAGCATATGATGACCAATTTGTTGCAACCAGTGATTTAACTTTACTATACGATGCACTAAATGGAGGACAGCTTAGTTTAATAGATTTCTTTACTGAAACTTCTATTATTTACCAAAGTCAATTAAATTATATTACATTAGAAAATCAATATGAAAAAGCATTAGCTTTAATCTATAAATACAAACTATAGTTTCCACTTTTTTTTCCCTAATACCATCCCACACATTTGACTAGGTCATGTCTATAGGATGACTAGGTCAAGTGCGTGGGATGATTAGGTCATACTACATTACCATTTATCAGCACAAAACAAAGTGGGATTTTATTTACCCAAAATAAAAGTAAGCTAGGGTAATCATTAGTTATTTTACAACTAGAAATAATAATTCTAATACATTGCAACCTTTTGTTCTAGTGGTTACGTCTAACCTATAGATAGTAATCACATAAAAACAAACAATAATTATGAAAAAGAAAGTAATGAATTTATTTTTAGCACTAGTATTCCTACTAACTTCTCCAGTTTCACTAATGGCACAAGACGAAATTGGCAATAACACACCCGAGGTAGTAGTAGATAGCATAGTAGAACAATCACAAACAACTCAAACAGACTCCTCATACATTGAGGAATTAAAACTCAAATATGAACATGAGATTAATAAACTAGCTCTTCAAACAGGAAAAGAGGAAATCACCATCTTTGGAATTATCTTTGGATTTACAGGACCTATTGTACTTATACTTTCTGTTTTTTACTTTAGAAATAGAGATCGAAAAAGACAATATGCAATAGTGGAAAAAGCTATAGAGTCTGGACAACCCATACCTGAAAGTTTATTCCTAGAAATCACTACTAAAACAGACTCTATGAGCCGAGGAATTAAAAGAACTTTTCTAGGTATCGGACTATTTATTCTACTATGGTTAGTAACCGATGAATTATCCATTGGAAGTGTGGGTTTATTGCTTATGTTTATTGGACTAGGAGAAGTTATTTCTGCCTATGTTAAAGATAAAAAACTCAAAGATGAACCAAAAGAGACGAACAACAATTCGCCAACACCCAAAAGTGAAGTCCCTACAATAGACAAAAGAGAAGATACAGAAGAATAAACACAAAAAAGCATTAAAGATGAGTCAATTAGGTGACATTGCATTAATAGCTCGAGTCACATTATATAATGACACAGAAGCTTTTAGCAGGCTGGTAATAAAACACCAGTCTGCTTTACGTCGTTTATTCTTAAATCTAACGAATGGTAACAAAGCCTTAAGTGATGACTTAGCTCAAGAAACTTTTATTAAAGCATATACACATATTAGGCAATTTAAGCTGCAAGCTAAATTTACAACCTGGCTTTTTAGTATTGCCTATAATCTATTTTATGATTATAAAAGAAGTCAGAAAAAAGAGGTTTCAATAGATTCAAGCGATGCTTTAGAATTAAAAACTTCTTTTTCAAGAACTAGTACACTAGATTTACATAATGCACTCAAAATATTGAATGATAATGAGAAAATTTGTATTACTTTGTTCTACATAGAAGACTTAAGAATTCAAGACATTGCAAAGATCACACAACTCCCTAAAGGAACCATAAAATCGAGTTTATCAAGGGGAAGAATAAAATTAGCTGATTATTTAAAGAAAAATGGTTATGAAAACTACAAATGAACATCTAGTAGAATCCTTTCTTAAGGAGAATAAAGAAG
>JAAYSY010000257.1 GCA_012518235.1 Bacteroidales bacterium | reverse complement strand
TTTGCTTTCACATCAACCTTAGGTGAAAAGCCCGCACGATGACGGATAATATTAACATACTTCATAGCCTCATCAAGCTTACCACACTCAGCTGCAGCTTCAGCTAAATTCAAATAAACAGCTCCTAGTCTATAGTGCTTCCAAGTACCATCATCTTGACTCGATGGGTTTGACATCGGATGCATATATTTCTTAGCATAATATCCTGTTCTAGTATTACTTCTTAACGATTCATGAATAGAGCAATTTCCACCTAAAAAAGTTTCAATTGTTGTTAGCACTCCACCCATATATTTTTTGCTTCCATTATGATATACAGTAGCATAAAATCTAGGGTCTCTATCTTCATAAGGATTGTTTTTATCATAACCAGAATTAGGGTTATAATTAGGCTGAAGTTTAGTTTCATCTTTATATGGTTTTTTCAAATCTAAAACCGGCTTTCCTGTATTCAACATATCATAAGCATCAACCAACTCCTGAGTAGGAACTGTACCAGCCATATATCCACCATCTATAGGAAATCCTCGAATAACAACATGAGGTGGCACTAAATGATAAGCCTGCCATATGGTTTCTTTATCTTGAGGATTAGCACTAAACTCTCCTCGTTGAACAAAGTATTCCTCATAGGCTGAACTGTATAATGATGGGTTTTGTATTTTATCATATAAAGCATATCCATTAGATGTCAACAACTCAACACTCTCTTTATTAACTTCATAAGCCCAATTCCAAAGGTCTTTTCCATCATTAAAACGAGGACTTGCAGCATACAGACTAGCTTCAGAGCGAATAGCTGCGGCTATACCTTTAGTCATTCTATGAATCTCAGCTCCCGAAGTAATACGCCAAGGTAACTGTTCTATTTCCAAAGCATGGTCACAATCTGAGACAATTTGCCGTGCACACTCTTCAAATGAGTTTTTCTTCAGTTTTGAGTAATCATAATCTAACGGAACAGGTTCAGTAAAAATAGGAACATTACCGTACCATTTAACCAACTGTAAGTAAAAATAAGCACGCAAAACATGAGCTTCTGCAATCCAACGTTTTCTTATTTCCTCCGACTCAACTTTTGCTGTTGGAATACGCTGTAAAAACGTATTGATAAGGCGTATTTGGGTCCAGTATTTACTCCAGTAAAGACCATCCATAGAAGGAACATTTGGCTCTTCTAGCGGATGTCTATCCGAACTAGCCATACCTTTGTATAAATGAGCTACTTGTAGCCCTTGTCCATCATCACAATCCCAGCTCTCATCACTAACACTAATAGGTATATTGGCCCAAAAATAATACCAAAAGCTCTTTTTTAGGTATATTATTATAACAATTACTTAAGTATTTAGCTGTTAATTCTGGGTCTTCAAAAACAGCATCCAAAGGTGTCCGTCCGTCAGGTGTTTTATCCAAAATATCACTACATGCTGACAAAAATAAAGCTAGAACAAAACCTAATATATATGTTTTTTTCATTTTCTTTTATTATTAAAACGTTACATTTAATCCAATATTATAGACTCTCATATTTGGATATTGAGTTGGACCAAGTTGTTCTGGATCAAAACTATCTGTTTCTAAATTATGCCACGTATACAAGTTGTTTCCATTAACATAAAATCGAATCCTTTCTGCACTTAGTTTTTTCGTTAGATGCTGTGGTAAAGTATAACCAACTTCTAAGTTCTTCAATCGTACATAAGATGCATCCATAATGTAGTAACTATTAGGTAAGTGACTAGTAGATTTTGTATTCGCTAGTCTAGGGTGTGAAATTTTGATATTCTCACCATTCATTTTTCTCTCATAACGATCAGGAGACCATCGATTAAGATGCATATCAAAATAAGACTTAGCACTTAATTCTTCAAATATTCCAGCATCGGCATAATAACGACTAAAACGACCTATACCTTGAACTAAACATGAAAAATCAAATCCTTTATAATTCACACCAAAATTAGCTCCATATGTAAATTGAGGAACTAAACTAGAGTATTTTATAGGAACCATGTCTCTATCATTTATTACCCCATCTCCATTTTGATCAACATATCATAAGCGTCCACTAAAAAACGCAAAGAGTTCTTTGAAATGATTGAATATTAGTCTTATACAACGATTATTCGAGCGAACGGACTTGATTCTATTACTTTGCATTCTTAATTGAATAGCATAT
>JAAYSY010000044.1 GCA_012518235.1 Bacteroidales bacterium | reverse complement strand
TCATCTTCAAACGTTTGAATTTAACACATTATTCTTAATTGTACTTGTTTTTTTTCGAAAAAGTCTACAAGTAATATAAAAAAAGTCTCTTTAACTTAATAAAGAGACTTTTCATTATATATTTTATATGTTATAGTAAAGGTGTACTTATTACAATGCACTTCCCATTAAGAAAGCTGCAGCAAGAGCTACAATTGCATACAATTCTGGGAAAACAGCTAAAATTAGTGTGTTACCAAAAACATTATGTCCTTGTCCAATTGCAATAATACCATTAGCACAAACTTGTCCTTGGCGAATAGCAGTATACAAACCAACTGCACCTAATGCTATACCCGAAGCTAACACAGCAGCTGTTTGAATAGCTGTAATTTCAGGGGTAAGAACACCAAAAATATTCTGAAACATAAAATAACCAGCAAAACCATAAAGACCTTGTGTCCCTGGTAAAGCGGTTAGCACAAGAAAATTACCAAAGGCACTACTGTCTTTTTTTAAAGCTCCAATAGCTGCATTACCTGTAACTGTTACTCCATAAGCACTTCCTATTCCAGATAAAAGAACCATTAGTGCAATGCCAATGTAGGCGATAAACAAATTCATTTCCATAGTTTTATTGTTTTTTTATTAGTTTTGATTTTATAATTATTTCTTAAATGGTTGGTAGGCTACTCCCCCTCCTTGAAATCCTGCGTTATTGAAAAATTCAACAAAAGTTAAACGCATTGGATGGACAATAGCACCTAATGTATTCATAAATATATTTATTCCGTGACCTACAACAAATATTAGTATCATGACTATAGGACCTAATATCACATTATCTGGACTCATACCTATAGCTAAATCGTTAAAGACACTAGCCAATATACCACCAGAAAGACCTAGTGCAAACAAACGCACATAAGACAATATATCGCCTAATAACCCTGTAGCCATATTATAGGTATCCCATAAAGACAAACCAATGTTAATAAACACATTTTTATCTGGTGAATTATATAAACAAATGGGCAGAACTGATAATACAACCAAACTTAAATGTATAGTTCCTCCCAATGGCATGACTCCAGGCAATAAAATGGCAATTAATGTGGAGAATAGTAGTAATACCCATCCAATAGTAGAAATAGCATATTTAAATCCAAATTGTACCGTTCTATTAAATATCTCTAGAATTTTACCAAACATAATTTGTATGACTCCTAATACAAGAGATAATTCAAACATCTGTCCATGATCTAATGAAATAGTGTTTTTCAACCATTGAGCGATAGGCCAATTTAGATCATATAAGTTAGCACCAAAAAACGATCCTGTTAAAAGTCCACAGAAGAAAGTTGATGCACCTAATATTTGCATTAAAGACAAAGCAGACCTCAATTGTGGCTTCATGTTTTTTGCTAGAAACTTAAATAAAGCACCACCTAGTAACAAAAACAAACCATAACCCGAGTCACCTAAACATAAACCAAAGAAAATCATAAAAAAGGGTGCAAAGAATGGAGTCAAATCCATTTCATTGTACTTTGGTAACATATACAACTCAAGTATCGGTTCAAATAATTTAATGAATCGATTATTTTTAAGTTTTATAGGTACTTCTTCATCTGGAGTAGGATTTGTGATTTCATAATATGCTTGTTGTCCCTCTAGATATTTTGATGCTTCTGATTCTTTTTCTGCCGGAAGCCATCCTTGTAGTAGCATTAAATGATTTTCAACTGTTTGCTCTGTATTCAAAAGCACTTTTGAAAATTCTATTTCATGGTGCAATTTTTGAATAGCTAATTTTATTGAGGGTATATCCTCAGCAGCATACTTGTTTAACTCTTCTACTATCTCCTCCTTTCTATCTACTATTGATTGATAGTTATTTTTTAACTCACTTAAAGCTACTTCAGGTGCTCTTACCTTTTCTACATCAATAGCTACCTGAACATCTTTAGTTAATGTTATGAAATAAAGTCTTGAACCAATAGTATTTATAATAATAGCATTGTAATCATCAATCCATTCAGATTGAAATTGATTTTCAGAACAAGTAAAAAAGTGCGTATCATAACCTGTGTCTTCTTTTAACTTCAAAAGCACATGAGGGTCATAATCTCCCCACATTTCTTGATGTTGTATTTCACGTTCTAATGACTGTGCACTTTGCCTCAACTCGTCTAATAGTTCTCTTTTTGTGTTTATTGATTCAAAAACAGCCAAGCCCCTATCAACATCAGCTTTATGCTCAATAGATTCTTCGGGTTCAACCTTTAGGGACTCTAGAAAACGAACACTTTTTGCTAATTCTGATGAAAGATCAATAGTATGTTTTAATTCAGGATTATCGGGAACTCCACGTTGTTTTTCTTGAACATGGACGATTCCTAAACTGCGTAGATTTTTCAAAAAATCCTCATAGTCTTTATGATAAACCAAAAATGTTACTTTTTTCATTTTTGAAATCATAGCTCACCCTCCTTTTCTTTCTCTTTTCTAGCTTTTAGAATTTTCTGAGACGACTTTGATAAATTTTCCTCATCTTCTAAATAGCGTTTAATTTTAAGAATTGCCTCCTCATAACCTGGAATTTGAACTTTCTCAAATAAATTCACCTTTTGAGTAGTCTTCTTCCTTGCCTGCTCTAGCAAATTTAATTTAGCATCAGTAAACTCTTTGTTAATAGCTGTGTGTGCCAGTTCTTGTAGTAAAAATATACCATCAAGATACCAACCCGGAGCATTAAAGTGACTATAGGGTTGAATCTTGAAATCCACTTTATCCAAAATGGGTACACGTACTCCAGCTATTTTCTTTATGCCTAAATGAACATCTTCAACTTTTATTAAAGACCCATCAAATTCATTCCAAAGAGCAAACATGGCTTCATATTTCTGAATCTGCTTTTCCAAGCTTTTTTCTAACTTCAAAGCATCTTCTCTACAAGTTCTAACCTCTACACGTAAAGCACTCTCCTTACTTTGTAAAATAGGCAAAGTGCGTTCACGCATATCTAGCTGTTTTTGTAGATCTTGCATTGAAGTTTTATTGTATTGAAATTCTATAGCCATAGATTATATTTTCATTATTTATATGTAAAGAAGAATATTATTTCTCTTCTTTCCAGTATTTATCTACAAACTCTTGTCGAATATTAACTTCTTCAGGCTTAAAGTAGCGTCCAAATAAATCCCAAGTAACATCTAACATTTGAGTTGTATCTAAGTTTACATCAATCGCTAATAAATTATTAGCATACTCTTTAGCAAAAGATAATGTACGCACGTCATAGTCTGTTAAATCAAACCCATTTTCTTGCTTGGTTTTGGCATTAGCTGCATCAGCATATAGTCTAACCGCTGCATTCATCACTTGTGGATGGTCTTCTCTTGTTTTATCGCCAATAACTAATTGCTTCAAGCGAGATAGTGAGCGGAATGGGTCTACAATAACCTTACCAATATCGCTATCTTGACGCAAAAATAATTGACCTTCTGTAATATATCCTGTATTGTCAGGAACAGCATGTGTAATATCTCCTCCCGAAAGTGTTGTTACTGCAATAATTGTAATTGACCCTCCATCAGGAAACTGAACTGCTTTCTCATAAATCTTAGCTAAATCTGAGTATAATGATCCAGGCATCGAGTCTTTTGATGGAATTTGATCCATACGATTTGAAACAATAGATAAAGCATCAGCATACGACGTCATATCTGTTAACAGTACCAATACACGCTCATTTTTTTCTACTGCGAAATATTCTGCAGAAGTTAAGGCCATATCAGGAACTAATAAACGCTCTACAGGGGGATCTTCAGTTGTATTCATGAAACTCACAATACGATCTAAAGCACCCGCATTAGAGAAAACTTGTTTAAAGTAGAGGTAGTCATCATTTGTCATACCCATACCTCCTAATATAATTTTGTCTGTTTCTGCTCGTAACGCTACCGTAGCCATCACCTCATTAAAAGGTTGGTTCGGATCAGCAAAGAATGGTATTTTTTGACCAGAAACCAACGTGTTATTTAAGTCAATTCCTGCTATACCTGTTGCTATTAATTCCGAAGGTTGAGAGCGACGAACTGGATTTACAGAAGGACCTCCAATTTCAACCTCTTCTCCTTCAATTTCTGGTCCCCCATCAATAGGAAGACCAAACGAATTAAAAAATCTACCCGCTAATTGATCGCTAACTTTCAATGTGGGTGCTTTTCCTAAAAACACAATCTCAGCATTTGTTGGAATACCTTCTGTACCCTCAAATATCTGCAATGTTACTTCCTCACCATCAATTTTAACAATTTGAGCTAGCCTTCCGTTTACTGTAGCTAACTCATCGTAACCCACGTTTTTAGCTTTAACAGAACAGGTAGCCTTTGTTAACTGAGTTATTTTAGTATATATTTTTTGAAATGCTTTTGTTCCCATCTTTATCAATTTTCAACCTTTACTTTTCTTTCTTCAATCAATTCTTGCAGTCTTTTGTAATATGAATCGTATTTTTCCGATTCAAACTCAGAGTAATTCATTTGACGACATATATTTATAATACGATTAAAATACTCCATAACTTCATTAAAGTCATCAAATTTAAAATCCGTATGACAAATATCAATCACTATGTTTAGTATAGCCTCTTGTCGTTCAAGCGAAGTAACAGCATCAACTTTATCAAAGGCATCTTGTTGAAGTATGATAAAGTCTATTAACTCTGACTTCCAAAAAGTTACATGATACTCTGTTGGAACTCCATCATCTCCTAGTATATTAATTTGCTCTGCAATTTCTTTACCTCTTTGTAAACGAGTTCTTATTTCATTTACTTTAGGTATCCAATCTGCATTTATTTCTTTTTCTATATACTCTTTAAATTCTGGATACTCAATGTATTTAGAATACGATTCTGTTGGATTAACTGCTGGATATCGTTTCATATCGGCACGTCTTTGCTCTAAAGCATAAAAACAACGTGCTACTTTTTTTGTATTCTCCGTTACTGGTTCTTTTAGGTTTCCTCCTGCTGGAGATACAGTACCAATAAATGTAATTGAACCTTCTTTTCCATTATTTAGAATCACATGTCCTGCTCTACCGTAAAAGTTAGATATTATGGAAGACAAGTCCATGGGGAATCCATCTGGACCAGGAAGCTCCTCCATACGATTTGAAATCTCACGTAAAGCCTGAGCCCAACGAGAGGTGGAGTCTGCCATTAATAAAACACGAAGTCCCATTGCTCTATAAAACTCTGCCATTGTCATAGCGGTATAAACCGAAGCCTCACGAGCAGCTACTGGCATATTCGATGTATTTGCAACAATTACAGTACGCTCAGAAAGAGTACGACCTGTATGAGGATCGATCAAGTTAGGGAATTCAGCAAAGATCTCTACCACTTCATTAGCACGCTCACCACATGCTGCAATAATTACAATATCAGCTTCAGCTTGTTTAGATATCGCATGTTGTAGCACTGTTTTACCCGTACCAAAAGCACCAGGAATAAACCCTGTTCCTCCTTCTACTATTGGATTTAACGTATCTATGACACGAACTCCTGTTTCCAATAATTTGTAGGGACGTGGTTTTTCTTTATAATTCAACATTGGAATTTTCACAGGCCAACGTTGAATCATATTTACCTCATGGTCTTTTCCTTCAGCATCAGTGATTACAGCAATAGTTGTTTCTATAGAATAAACACCTTCTTGCTTAATCGACTTTATGACTCCTTTCCCCTTAAAGTTAAAGGGAACCATTATTTTTAATTTTTGGTGATTTTCTTCTACTTCACCTAGCCAATCAGCTGACTCTACTTCGTCACCTATCTTTACTAAAGGCGAAAAAGACCATTCACTCTCTTTGTCTAGAGGGTATGTATATTGTCCTCTACGCAAAAAGACTCCGTCCATTTTATCTAAGTCATTCTGCAACCCATCATAATTCTTAGATAGCATTCCTGGTCCTAATGTTACTTCTAACATACGCCCTGTAAATTCAGCTATGGCTCCTACTTTTAATCCACGAGTGCTTTCAAACACCTGAACAAAAGCTTGTTTTCCTTCTACTTTAATAACCTCAGCCATTAAGCGAGTATCATCCAAAAGAATATAGCATATTTCATTTTGGAATACAGGTCCATCAACAACAATGGTCACTATATTAGAAATAATTCCGCTTACCGTTCCTTTTGTTACCATATACGTTATATGTTTTTTATTTTATTTTATCTGAACTCTTTAGGAATCTGCACTTCATTTTTAAGAGAATCTATAATCCCTCTAAAAATCTGATTCCCTTTTTCTTTATCCAAGAGATTCCATCGCTCTATAATATCTATTTGAATCAAGAAAACGAACAACCTTTCAATAGTAAAATAGTTCGTTATAGT
Source organism: Bacteroidales bacterium (assembly GCA_012518235.1). Classification (GTDB taxonomy): domain Bacteria; phylum Bacteroidota; class Bacteroidia; order Bacteroidales; family Bacteroidaceae; genus Bacteroides_E. The sequence continues at coordinate 557 of JAAYSY010000044.1, read as the reverse complement.
TTCCTCTTCCATCCATCGCCAACGCAACTCATCTATTTTCTTTTCGCGATCTGTTAACTCAGTAATTTCATCTACCTTTATTAGTTCCTCAAGATAATCTAACTCCTCGGATAACCCAAAATCACGCATTGTTGAAGTACGCAGTGCTTTTGCTATTTGATTCTCACCTAATATGCTTTCAGAAACATCTATGTTATACCTTCTCCCTGATAAAGCTATCAGGGTGTTTTTTAGATTTAGATTAAACTGAAACCATTTAGCAGTAAATTCGTTTTTACACTTTAAGGCATATTTATAATATAGAACTGATAAATAATCTTCTAAATACACCTTGGGTTTCTTCTCTTTTTCTTGGTCTGAAAAATAATGTTTAAGAAACTCAACTAGGTAAGCTGGGAAGTCCTTCTCTTTAATGATGATACGCTCATCATTTTCAACGGATTCTTTTATTATTGATATAAAATACAAGAGTTTCTCTTTAGTGAAATTTCCCCTTGCATTTATTTTTGCTTCTTCATTCAATAATAAATTGAATAGATTCTTATTATCGTAGCTTA
>JAAYSY010000005.1 GCA_012518235.1 Bacteroidales bacterium | reverse complement strand
CACTAATATGATTAGTAAAATAATAAGTAGCAGTAATCCCTGTTTTTGTTGTCTTGGAAAGTATAAAAAATCCTTCCACATAATTTAGATGTTTAATAATCCGAGTTCGTGAATGAAAATAAGTGCAATACCTAAAGGAGCGACAAACTTTAATAGGAATAAAACCACCTTGAATAAAGGAGCTTTAATGCTATTATTATTGGTTAATTGACTCCAACTAATCTTTTTGTCTAAGTACCAACCCACAAAGATAGCTGTGAACATACCTACAAGTGGAAGCATTATTTTTGCTGTTAAAAAGTCTAATCCTTCAAATAAGTTTAGACCACCTAGGGTTATGTTTTTTAAAGCACCTAATGAGAGTGATGAGAATAAACCTATGGTTAAACATACAAAGGTAACTACTTTAGCCGCTTTTCCACGTGAAAAATTAAATTCTTCGTGGAGATATGCGGTTACAACCTCATGTAACGATATGGTGGAGGTAAGTGCAGCTAATGCTAATAAAACATAGAATAATAAAGAGCTAATATAGGCTATAATAGGATAGCTCCCAAAAGCTTGTTGAAAAACGTTGGGTAAAGTAATAAATATTAGGCTTGGACCCGCATCGGGTTGTATGCCTACAGCAAAAGCCGCTGGGAAAATCATCAAACCAGCTAAAATAGCTACAAAGGTATCGATTACCCCAACGCTTAATGCTGTTTGTGTTAGGTTTGTTTTTGCTCCAAAATAGGAAGCGTAAGTACATAAACATCCCATTCCTAAACTTAGAGAGAAAAAAGCTTGCCCCATAGCAGCTAAAATCAAATTTCCATTTACCTTGCTTAAATTGGGCTTAAGTAGAAACTCAACACCTTTTTCCGATCCTGGTAGGCTTACTGAACAGATGACAAGAGCTACTAGTAAAATAAAAAGTGCAGGCATTAATATTTTTGAAGCCCGTTCAATTCCTTTTTCTACTCCTTTAACGATAATGAAATGAGTTCCCAATAGAAAAACAAAAAGCCAAATTATTGGGCGCCATGAATTGGTTGAAAAGGTGTTAAAAGATTGGATGAAGTGTTCTGATTGTTTTCCGTCAAAGTTGTTTAAAACAGCTTGCATAGTATATTCAAGTGTCCATCCGGCAACTACAGCATAGTATCCCAATATTAAGCAGCCGGTAAGAACAGCTATGCGTCCTACCCATTTCCATGCCGTTCGAGGTGCCAGTTTTTGAAATGCTCGTGCAGTATTTGCTAGTGCACTCCGGCCGATAATAAACTCAGCAATCATTACAGGAAGTCCTAGAAGAAGTATGCAGATGATATAGACTATAATAAATGTAGCTCCTCCATGATTTCCTGCTTCAAAAGGAAATCGCCAAATGTTTCCTAATCCTACAGCTGATCCTGCAGAGGCTAAAATAATTCCAACTCGACTACCAAAATTAGATCTGTTTTTATTCCCCATGTTGCTATCAAATAGTTAGATTTGCAATCTAAAGGTATATAAATTTATTCAAATTGGATTGAATTCCTTATAATTCTGTTAAAATGCGTTTTCTTAGAAACTATTTATGTTCAATTTTAGCTATTGGATTATTACTTTATCTTTCTTTTTTTAAGCCCCCTACTATTGAGTCTGTATCTCTATTTGAGCATTTAGATAAAGTGATTCACTTTTTAATGTATTTGGGAGTAGGGTCCGCTTTATGGTTTGATTATCTAAGGAGTCATAAGAATAAAATGCAGAATGGGTATCTTGTAGGTTTAGTTTTTCCTATACTATTAGGTGGGGCAATAGAGTTATTGCAAGAGTATGCAACCACATATAGAGGAGGTGAGTGGGGGGATTTTTTATCTAATTCACTAGGTGCTTTAGGAGCCTTTTTTTTCGCTCGATTTTTTCTTAAACCTTTATTAGCTAAGTACTATTTTAAAGAAGAGGTATAACTTTTTCTAACTGAACACCTCTAGAGCCTTTAATTAAAATTGTTTTACCTTGTAAAGGCTTGTTTCGTAGCTCTTCAATTAATTCCTCAACCGTTCCATAACGAGAGATATTAGTATCAAGACATAAAAAGGTTTTTCCCACTAAGTAGATGTTATCAAAAGTGTTCTTTTTAAGAGTATCAATAAGTTGAGTATGCTCTTTGCGAGATATATCTCCTAATTCTCGCATTTCTCCTAGAATAACCACTTTATTTGAGTCAGGAAGTGTTGTGAAATTAATTAAAGAGGCTTGCATGCTGCTAGGGTTAGCATTGTAAGCATCTATAATTAGTGTGTTGTTTTGTGTTTTTTTAAGTTGTGAGCGATTATTTTCTGGTAGATAGCCAGCTATTGCTTGGTTTATTTTCTCTGTTGAGATTTTGAAATAGGTTCCTAGGCTAACTGCTGCTAATAGGTTTGGTAAATTATATGATCCTATAAGTTGAGTTTGTATTGAGTGGAATGTGTTTTCATTTTGTCTTTTCCATTCAAAGCGAACAAATGGAGTCATACTTTGAATTCTTCCAGTAATGTCGCAATCACTAGATGCTCCATAAGTGAATTGTTTAAATTCTTTATTAGTACTTAATTCAAGCAGTACGTTATCATCTGCATTTTTATAGACTAAGCTGTCTTTTTGAGTAGATAAATAAGTGTATAATTCTTCTTTTGTCTTTTTAACTCCCTCAATGGACCCAAAACCCTCAATATGAGCTTTTCCTATATTTGTAATGATTCCACAGGTTGGTTCGGCAATATTAACTAGTTCTTCTATATCTCCTGGGTGACTAGCTCCCATTTCAATAATGGCAAACTCATGGTTTTCTTTTAATCGCAATAGTGTTAAAGGAACACCAATGTGGTTATTTAAGTTTCCTTCGGTATACAGCACAGAGAAATGTGTAGATAAAACAGCTGCTATCAACTCTTTAGTCGTTGTTTTACCATTGGTTCCAGTGATGCCTAAAAGAGGGATAGAAAAGTGTTTTCTATGATAGTTTGCTAGTTCTTGTAGTGTTTTTAAAGAATTCTCACTCCAAATATAGTGTTCGTTCTCTTTTTTGTAAAATTCTTTATCGTCGACTATTACGTACGAACATCCTTTAGATAGAGCCATTTCAGCATAAGCATTTCCATTATATGAGACTCCTTTTAAGGCAATAAAAAGAGCGTTTTGCTTACAATTTCTGCTATCAGTAGTGACCTCCGAGCAAGATTGAAAAATGGAGTATAAATCAGCAATATTCATGTTTCTTAGATTTGTATCACAAAGATAGTCGATAATCTTCTAATGAGAACGATATTTTATTTACATTTGTAATTGTCACCATAATAATTGAACGCTATGAGTTTAACAATACCAACGACCTTAAATGTGAATGGAAACTTATTAGATTTATCTACGCCTAAGGTTATGGGCATATTAAATGTCACTCCAGATTCTTTTTTTAAATCTAGTAGAAAAGAGTGTGATGCAGATATTATTAGTCGTGTAAAGGAGATAATTGAAGAAGGAGCTGCTATCATTGACTTAGGAGGTTATTCCTCTCGTCCCAGTGCTGCTGAAGTTACTATTAAGGAGGAGATGGATAGATTGCGTAACGCATTAACCTTGATACAAAACAATTTTTCATCTAGCTCGCTAGTTCTTTCTGTAGATACTTTTAGAGCTGATGTAGCTAAAATGTGTGTGGAAGAGTTTGGCGTTGCTATAGTTAATGATATATCTGGTGGAAGCTTAGATAAAAACATGTTTCAAACCGTAGCTGATTTACAAGTTCCATACATTTTAATGCATATGAAAGGAATCCCCCAGACTATGCAAAATAATCCTATGTATGATCTTTTAGTTAGGGATATTTTTCTTTATTTTGCAGAAAAGGTGTCTGAGCTTCGTCAGTTAGGGGTAAACGATATTGTGCTTGACCCTGGTTTTGGTTTTGCGAAGAATTTATCTCATAACTACGAGTTGTTGAATTATATAAGTGATTTCTCTATTTTTGATTTACCTCTTTTAGTGGGTTTTTCAAGGAAGTCAATGATTTATCAATTATTAGAAAACACTCCCAGTGAAGCATTAAATGGAACTACTGTATTAAACACTATAGCGCTGTTACAGGGAGCTCAAATATTACGTGTGCATGACGTGAGAGAAGCTGTTGAAGCAGTGAAAATTGTTGAAACAATGAAACAAGCAAAGAGATAATCTAATAAATAGACGAATTGTGTTTTTTGATTTTGGAATAAAAGACTTTTTAGATATTTTATCTGTTGCCTTATTGTTATTTTATACTTATAAATTAATGAAGGCTTCAGGTTCTATCAATGTGTTTGCTGGAATCTTAATTTTTATATTGATTTGGGTAGTTGTTTCTTTTGTTTTAGAGATGCGGTTACTGGGATCAATATTTGATATGGTGGTCAGTGTAGGTGCTATTGCTCTGATCGTTTTATTTCAAGATGAAATTAGGCGTTTTTTATTAACATTAGGGTCTCATCGGCATGCTAGTGCTTTATTACGGTTTTTTACAGGAAATGGAAAACCAGTTGCTGAGGAGAATGAATATATGCCTGTTGTTATGGCTTGTTTAAGTATGAGTAAACAGAAGGTAGGAGCCTTAATTGTTTTAGAACGCACTTTTCCATTGATTGATGTGGCTCGAACAGGTGAGTCACTGAATGCAAATATTAATCAACGTTTAATAGAGAATATATTCTTTAAAAATAGTCCGTTGCATGATGGAGCTATGATTATTAGTAAAAAAAGAATAATGGCTGCAGGCTGTATTTTACCTGTTTCTCATAGTCAAAATATACCTAAAGATTTTGGTCTAAGACATCGTGCAGCTATGGGAATCTCCCAAGAGTCTGATGCTTGTGCCATTATTGTTTCAGAAGAAACAGGTCATATATCTGTTGCTAATCAAGGACGTTTTCATATAAATGTTAGTGCTGAAGAATTGGAGAGTATTTTATCTGATAGAAACTAATTTCTTTGTTTTTTTTACTTTTTAAGTAGTAAGTTATACTAATCTAATCTATGTAGTTAGTTAAGCATTAAACTCATGTATGGGTTCAATGGTAAGAATAAATCTCTAGTAACATCTACAATGTTTTTATATGGAACTCCTTCTTGGAGGTCCTTTTTTATACATATCCCCTTATCTATTTTGTAATAACCACTGTTTGTCTCAAGTATAGAATCGATAAGATTAAAATCAATCGATTGGTTAGGATTATTTTGAGCAAATATATTTAGTATGCTTTCTAAATTAATAATACGTAGCATACCTAAAGGTTCTCCTTTTTCTTGTGTTGAAGGTGTAATTCTTTGAATAGTGTCATATCCCTGATTCGATTTCAATAGAAAATAGAATAAATCCTTTTCTATATCTGTAGAGTCAGCTATGAGTTCATTAATGTAAATAACATTTTCCTTTTGCCATATAATAGCAAAACCGACTATGTTTTTCTCTTTATTAATTACTATAATATCTCCATCAGCTAAAGCTAAGTCGGCTAATACAACTTCCATATCTTCTTGAGGATGTAAAATGCTACAAGGAAGTTCTTTTAGCTTATTGTCCATATAAGATTGAAGCTCTTTGTTGAATTTTGTTTGCGAACTGAATCGGTAGGCTGTTGTAGGTTGATGATTAGAAAGATCTTCCTTTTTTACTGTTTGTTGTTTTGCATAAAAAACAGTTGCATATCCACTTTTTTCATAATAATCAAATAGCCAATGCTCCGCAGGAATAAGTGTAGATATAGGAATAGATTGGTTTTGCATACGGTGGAATGACTTTAGTATAAGCTGTTTCATTACTCCTTGATTCCGATATTCAGGAAAAGTAGCTGCTCCTGATATATAAAGCGTATCAACAATTTGATTATAAACTTTTAGAGGGTAGGGTAATAATTGTAATGCAGAAACTACTTTCTCATCTTTTGTAATAACTAGATTACGTTCGTGGGTATAACGTTTATTAAAATAGAGGTCAATAAACTTGGGACTGTCACCAAAGCAACACTCCCAAAGTTTACGAATTTGTTTTTTTATAGAATTTTTCATTACCAGTCTAATTCATCTACAGCATCTGTTTGAAGAGATACCATATGTTTGTCTAATATTATTGTAGGATTATAAGAGAGCTTAGCTCTTCTTAGCCCAGGTATACCTAAATCTTCTTCTCTATTTATATAAGTATATTGTTCGGGTATATATCTAGCAAATTCACGATTAATCATAGCATAGGCTCCTTCAACTGTAGCATCTGCTTTTTCAACATGAGTACCAAAAGTGTCTGCATTGATGGGCATACCATAAGTGAATGCCACCACTTTGTCCTCAGCATATAAAATTCCGCCTTTAAGACCTAGCTCATCGAAGTTATTCAGTCCATAAATAATAGCCTCTCTTTCATTACCTGTTCCTTCGTGTTTATCACACTCATTTTGTTTGCACCATTCTGTTTCAAAATGTAAACACTCTTTAATGTGTTCAGGTGTTGTGATTGGCACAAATTTATGATTATCATGTGCTTTAATAAATCGGTTTACATGATTCCTTTTTTGTTGGAATTTACGACCTTTTAGTTCGGCTAAGTTTTCTTTAAGGTAAATATAGTCAGCATAGTCTCTGTCAATTGTGTATGCAAAGGTCTTAGGCATTATTTCTTCCAATTCCTCTCTCATCTCGCTACTCACTCCAAGCATCACAAGGGGTTCACCTTCTTTTTCTGCATCTTCGATCATTTTGTTTACTACTTTTTTTAAGTCTCCTTGCCCTACAGGCATCATATATGCTAATTGACCATGTGCCCAGAACTTAAAAACAATAAATCCATCCATTTCTGCAAATTGCGTATCATATAAAAAGCGCCAACAGCATAAATTTGAAAACGAAAGGTCGCAATTTCTACGATTGCTATTTAAAGTGTAAGAGGTGATACGATCACGATCTGATAAAGTGATATCTTTAAAATTCAACATAATAAAATATTCTGATTGTTAGTTTCTGGTGTATATAACACATGAATATCTGTTTTTGTTATAAAAACAGAAAGATTAACATCCTTTTTAGAGTAAATTAAACTTTATAAAGAATATAAATAAACTTTAATAAAACGATTCAAAATAGAGTCGAAATTGCAATGTATATATAGCAATTATGTGTATTTTTGAAGAATAATATACATCTTATTACATTCAATTGATTGTAAAATATTAATAAATAAAATAAATAAATAGCAGAATGGGATTAATAGAACAACTTGTTGAGAAAGCTAAGGCTAATCCTCAACGTATTATTCTTCCTGAAGGAACAGAAGAAAGAACCTTAAGAGCAGCCAATCTTATTTTAACAGAAGGGGTTGCAGAATTGTTTCTTATAGGAAATCCAAGTGAGATACAAAAAGAAGCTAAGAGATTAGGAGTTGGAAATATAAACAAAGCAACTTTAGTTGATCCTGAAAATCATCTTAAAAAGGCAGAGTATGCTCAATTACTTTACGATTTGAGAAAATCAAAAGGGATGACTTTAGAAGAAGCTAATAAAGTAGTCCTTAATCCACTTTACTTAGGTTGTTTAATGATAAAAAGTGGTGATGGAGATGGTATGCTAGCAGGAGCTCGAAATCTAACAAGTGATGTATTACGTCCTGCACTTCAAATTATACGTACACAGCCAGGTATTACTTGTGTTTCGGGTGCCATGTTATTGATGACCAAAGCCCCAGACTATGGGGTTAATGGACGTATCATTATGGGCGATGTAGCCGTAACACCTATGCCAGATGCTAATCAATTAGCCCAAATTGCAGTATGTTCTGCACAAACAGCAAAGGCGGTGGCTGGTATTGAAGAACCACGTGTAGCTATGTTGAGCTTTTCAACAAAAGGTTCAGCAAAACATGAAGTAGTAGATAAAGTTGTTGAGGCTGTGAAAAAAGCTAAAGAGTTAGATCCGACTTTACAAGTAGATGGTGAATTACAAGCAGATGCTGCTCTAGTTCCTTCTGTGGGAGCTAATAAAGCACCAAACTCACCGATTGCAGGTAAAGCAAACGTATTAATTGTTCCTAATCTAGAAGTGGGTAATATTGGTTATAAGTTGGTAGAACGCTTAGGTAATGCTGAAGCTATTGGACCTATTTTACAGGGTATTGCATCACCAGTAAATGATTTATCGCGTGGATGTTCTGTTGATGATATTTATTTAATGATAGCAATCACCGCTAATCAAGCTATTTGTCAAAAAAACACAAAGAAATAAGTATATGAAAATTTTAGTATTGAACTGTGGAAGTTCATCTATAAAGTATAAGCTATTCGAAATGGATAGCCGTGAGGTTATTGCTCAGGGTGGAATTGAGAAGATTGGTTTAAAAGGGTCTTTTTTAAAGCTAAAAAGACCTAATGGTGAAAGTGCGATTTTAGAAGAAGATATTGCAGAACATACGAAAGGGATTAAGTTTGTGCTTGATACCTTAACTTCTCCAGAATATGGTTGTTTGAGTTCGTTAGATGAAATTACAGCTGTAGGTCATAGGATCGTACATGGAGGTGAGAAATTTAATGCTTCAGTGTTAATAACTGATGAAGTAATTAAAGAGGTGGAAGAGTGCTCTGATTTAGCTCCTCTTCATAATCCTGCCAATTTAAAAGGAGTTCATACCATTACTAAGGTATTACCAAAAGTACCTCAAGTAGCTGTTTTCGATACTGCGTTTCATCAAACCATGCCTAATTATGCTTTCATGTATGCTATTCCTTACGACTTATATGAAAAGTATGGTATACGTCGTTATGGTTTTCATGGTACAAGTCATCGTTACGTAGCAAAACGAGTGTGTGATATTTTAGAAGTTGATGCTAATAACAAAAAAATAATTACTTGCCATGTAGGTAATGGAGGCTCAATAACTGCTGTTAAAAATGGTAAGTCTATTGATACTTCTATGGGACTTACTCCAGTTGAAGGATTAATGATGGGTACACGCTCTGGTGATATTGATGCGGGCGTGTTAACCTTTTTGATGGATAAGGAGAATTTAGATTCACAAGGTGTTTCCGATTTAGTAAATAAAAAAAGTGGTCTTAAAGGTGTTTCAGGGGTGTCTTCTGATATGCGTGAATTAGATGCTGCTATTGAAAAGGGAAACGAGAATGCTAAATTGGCTCAAGAGATGTACTTCTATCGTGTTACAAAATACATAGGGGCTTATGTCGCTGCCATGGGAGGTGTTGATGTAATTGTGTTCACTGGTGGAGTGGGTGAAAATCATATCCGATTTAGATCTTCTGTTTGTGAAAAATTGGCTTACCTTGGAGTGAAAATTGATGAAGCTGTAAATCAAAAAACAAGGGGAGATGAGGCTATCATTACCTCAGATGATTCTAAAGTGAAAGTTGTAGTTGTACCTACTGATGAGGAGTTTATGATTGCTTCAGATACACGCACCATTTTGGGTTTATAGAATAAAAGAATATTCCTTTGAACTAATTAATTGGTGAGATATTAAAAATAAAGGTCTAAAGTAACGTTACTTTAGACCTTTATTTTTAATATTCTTTTATGTACTAGTCTTTTTTATCACTTTAAAACACAAATAGTGCACGTGCTTGAAAAAGATTGATTCTTTCGCCTGCAGCTAAGGGAGTGAATTTCCCTAATTTTATGTTTGAGTAGTTTAATTTAAATGCTATATATTTATTCAATTGATAGTTTAATGCTAATGACCAATCACTTATTTTACCACCAAATATTTCTGCATGCTTACAGTCTAAATCAGTGTAATTATAACGTATAACGAGTTCTAAATCTTTAGGTTTGAGACGACCTAGTCTTGCAACAGAAGAAGCATAAGTTTGCTTTTCTCCTAAAAGTATATAACTGATTTGTGCATATGCACCACTTGCTTGATAGCTAGTGAAGTCCTGTTTTCTTTTTACATTAGTATAAAAATACTCTCCTTGTAAAGCAACGGGACCATAAGCAGCAATTAATTCGATAGCATATTTAGCTTGATAATCAGCATGAGTTATCTCTGCATTTAAGAAGTCCTTCTTTTTTACTTGTGTTAATAAGGGACTTCCATAAATAATACTTTTACTTTTTTCTTTATTAGTTGTTTCGTCTATTCCATTAGCATCTGCTTTTCTAAATGAACCTGCTAATCCTATGTGAAATATAGCGCCTTTATTTTGTAAGGGATTAAATATCAATCGTGAAGTAACGGCATATCCATCGTCACCTTCCGTTTCTCCATTCATACCTTCTCCATCACCAAAAAATCCAGTACTTGTCCACAGGTAAGAGTTATAATAAGTATATTCTATTCCAATTTTTCTTCCTGGAGCAAAAGCTTCAGTTGATGCACTACCTGTAAAAAAACGCAAGTTGGACGCTCCTTCCATGGCATCTAATCCAAATGGCTCGGGAATATGTCCTGCAGTAAGATGTGAGTTGTTATTTATTTTATATTGAAGAAAAATGTCTTTAGGAGATAGCTTATTATTAGCAAAACCCATGTCTATGGTTGCACTCCATTTTTTATAAAAAACATCAAATCCTAAGCGTATATCAGAGAAAGCAGCTCCATTACTGAGCGTTGTTTTATCTTCATCATAGACTGCTACATCCATTGCTAAGCGACCTGTTGGAGTAATAGATAGCTTGGACCCTTGTATCTCTTTTTCTAGTTTAGGTTGTCCTTGCATTGTTACAGTGAATAGACATAAACTAAAACAAATAGTAAATAAACATTTTTTTATCCAATTCATAGAAATGTTGTTTTTTATTACAGTAGTTAAATATACTGTTAATTGTTTTGTAGTCGAAATGTATTATAAATTATCGCTCATATTAAGCATGTGCTTTTATTTTAATGTTTATTTAATAAATATTAAAGTATTTATATTTTTTTATAGAATGCTTTGTGGCGAACAATTTATTTTGTATTTTGTTATTCTGTAAACATAAGGTGAAAAGAAAGGTGGATTATTCTATTTTAATTTAGAATCGGAATACATATTAGTTTAGGCCTAATCCATGAAGTGAAAAAGATAAATCAAACGTTAATTAAAGAAGAAAAGTTATGTCAGAAGTGTGTAAATTAGAGTATAATAGGGATGACGGTAGAACATATCCAGTTGGTATTCATGAGTTGAAAGAGAGTCAACAAACAGCAGAATGCTTTGAAAAAGAATCTGCAACCTATGTTGATGTCTTACATTTTGTTAGGGATATATTTAGTTTACTGGATTTTACTGGAATAATTAGAGGTGAAAAATGAGTATAAAGAATATTGAATGTGAAAATTGCTAGAGCGAGAGGATTGATAAAATCTCTCGCTTTTTTTATGTTTCTGTTTCTCCTTCAATATATTCTTCTAGGAAGAAGTTCGTTCCATCAAATACAGCATAAGTAAAATGAGTTATCCAATCGCCAAGTATTGTCATTCGTGAAGTTCTAGATAATTGTAAGTCTAATACAATATGACGATGCCCATAAATAAAGAAATTGATGTTAGGATGTCTTTTTAGATAATCTTTAGTATACAACACTAAAAACTCCTTGTCTTCTCCCATGTAATCTGGTTCTTTTCCATCTTCTCTTTTTAAGCGACTTTGTTTAGCCCATTGCATACCAAAGGGTATGGTCCATCGAGGATGGATAGAAGAGAAAAGTTGCTGTAAAAATTTAGAATGAAACATTTTACGAAGTATTTTGAATTTGGGGTCGGGGTCACCTAATCCATCACCATGAGCTAGATAAAATTCCTTCCCATGAATTTCAGTGGTTAAAGGCTTTTTATGTATAGTTACACCACACTCTTCTTCAAAATAATTGCCTAACCAAATGTCATGGTTTCCTATGAAATAATGAACTTCAACTCCTCTATCTGTGAGTTCTGATAACTTTCCTAAAAAACGGGTATATCCTTTGGGTACCACTGTTTTAAATTCATACCAAAAATCGAACATATCGCCTAGTAAATAGATGGCTGAGGCTTTATGCTTAATGCTATCTAAAAAATTGACTAGGCGACGTTCGTGCATTCTTCTATGCTTAATGGCTAGTGATCCTAAATGGGCATCAGATAGAAAATAAATGTTCTTCATAAAATACTTATCAATTGATTTATAAGAATCCTAATTCTAATAGAGCTTCTTCACTCATCATATCTTTATTCCATGCTGGTTCGAATGTTAAAGAAATAGTTACTTTTTTTATTCCCTCAATTGATTCTACTTTTTGTTTTACATCTTCTACAATGAAGTCAGCTGCTGGACAATGGGGAGTTGTTAAAGTCATTTCTAAATCCACCTCAAAATTCTCCTTGACATCTACTTTATATATAAGTCCTAAATCGTAAACATTTACAGGTATTTCAGGATCGAATACGGTTTTAAGACGACTCACAATTTTTTCTTCTAATTCGAATTTTTGACTCATTTCTTTTGTTTTATAGTGCTTTCTAGGCAAAGCTAAATATTTTATTTTTTAATAGCGATTAATCATCAATTAAAGTATATATACTTTCGGTTTATCTTCTATAGTTCTTGTAATTATAACTATACCAAATGATGAATTGTTCAAAAAGAGCAAACAATAGGTCATATATAGTAATGAATTATTTTATTTATTCTATTCTTTTTATATTTGACATTAATGTTAACTAAAATTATAAAATCAGATGAAGACACCTCAATGTATTATTATTATTACAGTTTGTTTATCCTTATTAATTTTAAATGGATTATCTTCCTGTAAGTCATCTAAAGAAACAACTGACTCATTAAGTGTACGAAGTTTGTATTCTAATCCTGTAATAGCAAAAAGTACTCCTGACCCTACTATTATTCAGTTAGAAAATGGTGATTTTTACCTATATGCTACTGAGAATATAAAAAATACTCCTATTTATAAGTCCACCAATTTAATTGATTGGGAATTTGTAGGAACAGCTTTTGACAATGATACTCGTCCCACTTTTGAGCCGAAAGGGGCATTGTGGGCTCCTGATATAGAGTATGTTAACGGAAAGTATCTGTTGTATTATTCTATGTCTGTGTGGGGTGGTGAGTGGACTTGTGGTATTGGTGTGGCAGTGTCAGATAAGCCAGAGGGACCTTTTGAAGATAAAGGTAAACTTTTTAGAAGTAATGAAATAGGAGTGCAAAACTCTATTGATCAATATTTTATAAGTGAAGGGGGAAAGAATTATTTGTTTTGGGGTAGTTTTAGAGGTATTTATGCCATTGAATTAGCTAAAGATGGTCTCTCTATAAAGGAGGGAGCAGATAAAATTCAGGTAGCAGGTACAGCTTTTGAAGGAACTTATGTACATAAAAGAGGAAACTATTATTATCTTTTTGCATCCATTGGTTCGTGTTGTGAAGGGGTTAATAGTACGTATGAATTAGTTGTAGGTCGTTCTACTCATCTTTTTGGACCCTATATTGATCGATCAGGAAAAGACATGATGGAGAATGGTTTCGAACGAGTAATAAGTAAAAATGATCGTTTTGTGGGTAATGGACACTGTTCTGAAATAGTACAAGATAAACAGGGGAACGATTGGATATTTTATCATGGGGTTGATGTAAAGAATCCACATGGACGTATTCTATTATTAGATGAAGTAAAATGGGATAGTGAGGGGTGGCCCTATATAGATGGAGGAACTCCTTCTCTTGAAGCTTTAGCTCCTGTATTTTAATTTTGAAGATTATGAAAAAGATTTTATACTTATTAATTCTAATAGGCTGTTTAAGTTGCAGTCATAAGAAAGAGGCGTTTGTTGAGTTTGAGAACCCAATTGATATAAAATTTGGTGATCCTTATCTCATTCAATCTAAGGGAGTGTTTTATCTGTATGGTACATCAAATGATGTGAATGGCTTTAGGGCCTATTCTTCTTTAGACTTAAAGCAATGGAAAGATGAGGGGGTGGTTTATCAAGGTGCAACAGAAGATTCTTGGACTGTTGACTGTTTTTGGGCACCTGAAGTTTATGAGTGGAATGGAAAGTACTATTTGTGGTATAGTGCCAATTGGAAAAATAATCCAACAAATGAGTTAGAGAACTTTAGAATAGGCGTTGCTGTGTCTGATAATCCTACTGGTCCCTTTGTTGAAATGAATGGAGGACCTGTATTTGATCCTGGGTATCCCATTATTGATGCTAACCTTCATTTTGATGAGAGTGGTAAGATCTATCTTTACTATTCGCGTTGCTGTTATAAGAATCCTGTAGAGAGTGAAGTGGCCGATTGGGCTAGGGAGAAGGGGCTTTTTGAAGAGATAGAGGAGAGCTGGATTTATGGGGTAGAATTAAAACCAGACTTTTCGGGTATAATTGGTGATCCTGTATTATTATTACAACCACCTTATGCTATGGATGATAAGCAAGCAGAATGGGAGAGTCGATCGGTTACATCGGGTGAGGTTAATAGAAGATGGACTGAAGGTTCGTTTACATTCAAAGAGAATGGGATTTATTATATGATGTATTCTGCTAACTATTTTGGGGGTGCTAATTATGCAGTAGGTTATGCTACAGCTGAGAATCCATTGGGACCTTATGTAAAAGCTGATAATAATCCTGTGCTGCAGAAAAATAGTAACCAAGGAGGAGATGTAACAGGAACAGGACACAACATGGTGTTATCTTTAGAAAATGGAAAGAAATTGTGTGTTTATCATGCAAGAACGCATGCAACAGGCGATGATCGTGTTGTTTTTATTGATGAAATGGAAATATTAGATGATGGTCGCTTAATTGTGCATGGGCCAACAACAGAACGCCAGAAGATAAAAGTTAAATAACTTTTTGTGTGTGGAAATAACTAAATAAGGAGTGCAACTTGATGTTATCTGTGCCCTCAACTCATATTCCTTATAGGTCTAGGTCAAACACATACTATGACTAGGGCATGTCACTCACATGCCCTAGTCATAATGTATATTGCTTGTACACTATGGGAAGAGTCTTTTCTGAATTAGTTTGTGTTAAGCTTCTTTGTTTTTTCGAATAGTAGAATGTGGGTACCTAATAAAAAACTAATTGCTTTAATACCTTAGATCTTGACTTCAATAATATCACAAAGTTTTGTACTAGAAGAAGGAGATAGGTAATTGTGCTTCAAATTCCATTTTGTCTGTTTAGTTCCTTGAGATGCTACTTGAATGGCATTTTGATTCAGTGTGTTTACTCAGTTTCTATTTTCTGTTGAGATTGAAAGTGAATTAGATTACTTCTTTTTCTTAATGGAGCTGAATGGATATTTGTTACCTTCTATTTTAGTTAGGAAAGCTTTTGCCGAACCAATATTAAGAAATAAATCTAAACGAATTGGAAGATGATTATCGTCATTAGAAATATAGAAGGTTATCACTTCTTTTTCTTTGTTTTTATCATCATACTCAACAAATGAGAAAACGAGACAATCATATTGTATTTTATTCTCATCTTCTATTATCTCTTTTCCACGATAAATTACGGTTTGATCTTCAACTCTTTTCCCTGTAGCCATATCAAATTTAATTTTATCTCCAACCTCATATTGTGATGTGTCATAAGAACGTGCTTGGGCTAATATGGTTAGCATATCATAAATACACTGATTACTTTCATGGTTGTGTTCTTCTACTCTTCCACTGCGATGTGTCCTTTTTTGATTTACATAACTTATCCCGTTTTTATAAGAAAAATAAGCTTCATCAACAGTATAACGTTTTCCTTCTTCTGCTCCTTTTCTAAAATAAATAGGCTCTAAAGCTTTCGTCATGTAATTAGTCAGAGTATCACGCATTAAAAAGAAAAAATCGGTTCGTTTTGTTCCTGCTGCAATAAGATGTGTTTTGTAAACAGAGTTATCTTCATAGGTAGCTTCATGAGTAGATAGTTCAGCATACCCTGCCTTGACCCATATGAATTTCCAATTAAAATAGAGTGCATAGGTAGCTGTTTCTCCTGGTTGGAAGGCGATATTCTTTGCGGCACATTGACTTTTTACAGTATTGGCCGTTGCAACAAAGAGTATAAAAAAAGTAAAGGCTTTGAATAAGTGTGCTTTAATGTCTTTTAGCGTTTCTTTGCTTTTGACGATCTTTAGCTCTGTTTTTTCTTTTATCCTCATCTGGTTTTTGTTTTTTAAGTTCGTCTTGTTTCTGCTTTTCAAAAGGAACACTATGGATATCCCAATCTTGTGTAGCCTCCCAATTGGCCATAAATTCTATGAATTCAGGATAGTAATATACATTTTCTGGTTGTCTTTTCTCTTCAAAGCTACCCGTATCCCACTTCCCATTGTTGTTTTTATCTTCAATGAGCCTAGCTGCATACTTTCCTGGTTGTAAGAAGTAAAAATCAGCTCTTCCATTTTTAACAGTAACCGTTCGAATTACCTCATCTTTTGTGTTTAATAATTCTACAAATGCTGGGCTATCATTTAATCCTGTAATATTAAAATATATGTGTCCATACTCGTCTAATGATCGCACTTTAAAAGGCTGTTCTATTTTGTTGGAGTGTAATCCGTAAATACTCTTAAAGGTAGCTGAATCGACGACTAGCTTATATTCTTGTCCAGGTTCCCAATCACAATATAAATTAAATCGTCTTAACTGCAATGAATCTTGTTCAAATTTAAATTCCACATCATGCCACAAAGTATCTACTTTCTGTGTTAAATGAATAGAGTCTACTTCATAGGATATCATAGGTTCTAGGAATTCAAAAGCTATTTGTCCATAAACCTCCATGGGATTTCCACAGTGAGTTGTAACGCCATAAAACAAAGTTTCTTTCTCTTCATTTTGACTTTTTTTCTTTTCTTCTTTTACATTAGTCTTCTTCTGTCTAGAAACCATCCTCAGTGTATCTGTTTTGGGAACTAATTGATTGAGTGTATCTGTATAAAGATAGTTCAATTCAAAAGAAAGAGTGTCTTGCTTAGCTAATAGAGAATCTTTAATCCAATAGTGTATTGTATCATTTTTAAGAGTGCTTTCTATGATAAAAGCATCCTCATGGTTAAAGTTTAAGCCTTTAAGTGTTGGCAGTGTATCTGAGTATTCATTAAAATAAAGTGTGAACTTTTCAGGAGTTAATCGTTCGCTTTTTATTAAATACTGAGAATAAAATTCTTCTTTAAATGCTTTTAGTAGAATGTTGTCGGGAAGATAATGGGTATATTTGATCTCTCTAATAGAATCGACTGTTATGCTGTCTTTCCATATGGTATCTTGTTTTATTCTCTCTTCTACCCAAGGAGAAAAGGTTGTATCATTAATGAATGCAATGGCTTCACTCTTTTGTGTAAATGCAAAGTTTTGATCTGCATCTAAAAGTGCATAAATTTTATACTCTCCAGGTGCAATACCTCGTATAGAAAACTTACCTCTGCTATCACTTCTTCCTACACGTTCTAAAGGGAGCTTGGTGAAGGCACTATCTGCTAAATTGCTATGTAGCCCCACTAACATGCCTTTTATTGGTTCTAGGTTTTCAGCATTTAGTAGGATTCCTGAAATTGTAAGAGTGTCTATTTGTTCTCCTGTAGAAAAAGTAAAAGTGAAATTATCTAATACGTTGCCTTCATTGTTGTCTACAATGGCATCACCAAAGTCTATGGTATAAGTTGTGTTATCCTTCAAGGAGTCTAGTAAGTTTATGGCTACTCTTTTTCCACGAGGTCTGATTTCTGGTTGTTGAACTTGTGGAGGAGAGATTATAACCTTTTCATTTACATTTTCAAGTTTTATGTATTCATCAAACTCAATATTTATTTTTGAGCGTTTATTGTTTGTTGCATAAGGCTCTGGATTACTTTGAATAAAGCGAGGAGGAGTTTCATCGTATGGTCCACCTTCAGGGCGTCCTATGCTAGCACATGCCTGAGTGATTATAAAAAGGATAATGAAAATTATTGTGTGGGATAATGAATACTTCATACTTGTATTTATGTCATTCATATTTGTATATATGTCAATATCATAAGACAAAAATAAGAGTTATTGATGAATTTTACACTTTACTAATGGTAAAATGTTTAAATATAGGAATTTAGCTCGCTAATGAAAAAATAAGCTCTTATTTATTTAGTTTGATTTTGATGTTTCAGACATTTAATTTTGTTGAAATGCATTTTTTGTTTTATCGGCTTAAATCAATGCTGTTTGTTGTGAATGTTTCCTATTTCTGCTACTTTTTTATTAAGTATTATGTAGATAATAAAAACAGAGCTATTTTTTCTTTATATATCTAAATGTTGGTTATCTTTGATGTTTGTCAAGTTGAGGTTTTTCAATAGGGTTTTTGGTATTTAAATGTATTCGTAGAAACATATTGAGTAAAAACGTTCTTTTATTTGATGTAAAATTTGTAATTTAAAGGGCAAATAACTCATTTTAGTTATTTGTAAATTGTTATTCTATTATAGAATGCGAAAAAAAATAGAATATTTTCAATTATTCTATACTAGTATATGAAAATGATACTTATACGTATGATACGCGTATAAATTAATAGTTGGAAAACATAAAAAAATGAAAATGGAACAGAAAAAATTTTCTTCCGCTGTAGAAATGCACTACTTTAAGGAGTCTGAAAGAGAGTGCTTTACTACAAAATTACCCTACATTGTTGTGAGTAACTTTCCCAGTCTGGGACAAATGACTTCTTTACGATTTTTAGAGTGGGTGTCTAAAAACCCAAATGGTGTAGTTAGCTTACCTACAGGAAAAACACCAGAACACTTTATTCGTTGGACTCAGTACCACTTAGCTAATTGGGATACTGAAAACTCTAGAAAAATCCGTGAGGAAAATGGATTGTTTTTAGATAAAAAGCCTTCATTAGAGAACATTCGTTTTGTTCAAATTGATGAGTTTTATCCTATAAGTCCTAAACAACACAATAGCTTTTATCATTATGTAAATAAATTCTATATGGATGATATGGGATTAGATCCCAAAAAAGCATTGTTTATAAACTGTGATGAAATTCCTATTGCTGATGGAAAACATTATACTGAAGTGTTTCCCGATGGAACTGTAGATTTAAGTCTTCGTCATCGTGTAGCAAAAACAGTGCAAGAAGAGTTACAACAGCGTTCAATTTTTATGATAGACGATTGGTGTGCTGAATACGAGCAAAAGATTCGTGATATGGGTGGTATTGGTTTCTTCCTTGGTGGTATAGGTCCTGATGGGCATATTGCATTTAATACTCGAGGGACAGATCATAATGCTACAACTCGCTTAACAGAAACTAACTTTGAAACACAAGCTGCTGCAGCCTCGGACTTGGGAGGAATAGAAATTTCCACAAAACGTTTGGCTATAACTTTAGGATTAGGTACAATAACTTGGAATCCTAATGCAACTGCTATTATTTTTGCTGCAGGTGAAGCTAAAGCTAAAGTTGTGAAAAACGCGCTAGAGGAAGATTCTAGTAATATTTATCCAGCTAGTTCTTTACGTAAATTAAAAAATGCTTGTTTCTATATTACTGAAGGGGCTTCAGTATTACTGAAAGATTCACAAGATAGGTATTATAAGCAAGGTGAATGGACGGATGCTAAAACAAAACAGTCAATTATAAATCTATGTCATAAGTTAAATAAATATGCCAATAGGTTAACTCTTGAAGATCTTAAAAATGATGAGTATTGTAGTTTAATACCTAATTTAAGTCTTGATTGTGTAAAAGAAATGCAAAGGTCTATCATTAAGAAGATGGAAAAAGGCATGGAAGTAACAACTAATACTACTTATTTACATACAGGACCTCACCATGATGATATTATGTTAGGTATTATGCCTAATGTAACGCACCATATTCGTCAAAGAAGTAATAATCTGCATTTTGCTGTATTGACTTCAGGTTTTACTGCAGTAACAAATGATATGCTTCAACGTTTATTAGAGGCTGTTTTAAGATTAATAGATAAAGGTGAAATACAGATGTTGAATTATCCTAACTTCTTTGAGGAAGGATACCTATTCAAATGGGACAAAGATGTAAATCACTACTTGAACCAAGTAGCAAACAGAAATGAAGATGGAAAGCTTCGTGGTGTATGTCACAGATTGGTTCGTGCTATTGTAGATATTTATAAGGTTAAATCTGTTGAGGAGCTAGTTAAGCAAATAGAGAAAAATATAGAGTTACTTAAAAATAGCTATAGTGGAGAGAAGAACCCATCAGATATTCAGACTCTAAAAGGTATGTTGAGAGAGTTTGAAGAAGAGTTAGTGTGGGGTCACTTTGGAGTAGGTGTTGAAAATGTGGAGCATCTTCGTTTAGGCTTTTATACAGGGGATATCTTTACAAAGCAACCTGATCGTCGCAGTGATGTTGAGCCTATTTTGGAAATGTTAGAGCGAATTAATCCAGATGTGATTAGTGTTGCTTTTGACCCAGAAGGTTCTGGGCCTGACACTCACTATAAAGTGTTACAAGCTGTTGCTGAAGCTATTAGACAGTGGAGAAAAGGTAAGGATGTAAGTAAGCTGAAGATTATTGGTTACCGTAATGTATGGTTCCGTTTCTTACCTACTGAAGCTAACGTATTCACACCAGCATCGTTGAATTCAATGTCTGTCTTAAATAGCTCGTTCAAGGAGTGTTATATCAGTCAAGTAGATGCTTCATTCCCTAGCCATGAATATGATGGTCCATTTAGTGAATTGGCTCAGAAGATTTGGGTTTCTCAATTTGAAGAGGTTCAATTACTTCTAGGTAAGGACTACTTCTATCAGAATGAGAACTTAAAAATTCGTGCTACCCATGGTATGGTATATCATAAAGAAATGGAAGTGGATGAATTCTTAACTCATGCAAGAAAATTAGAGAAGAGTATGGAAATTGGATAATTTTAATCTTCCATCTCAAATAAAATAATAGTAAAAGAGGCTGTTCTACGTGTAGAGCAGCCTCTTTTTGCTTATGTCCTTTATGGGATTCTAAGAAGTTTAGTAAATGGTCTGTTTTTATCCTTATAAGAATGGTTTATTGCATGCCATCATTGTGTTTTTGTGTTTATTTATCAGTTGCTAGTAGATGAGCCAAGTAAATCAAAAATATTAAACTATGAAAAAAGCAATTCTTTTATCGTTCTTTTTCTTTACTATTCTTTTCTTATCCTGTTCTAAGGATGACGAAAATATAAAGTTGTTTGTTAAGCCACAAAGTGAACAGGTATTATCTGAACAATCAGTTTTTCAATTAACTGTAAATGCTACGAGTAATTGGTCTATTGTAGAAAAATCAGATTGGATTCATGTTGATCGTATGTCGGGTACAAGAGAAGATTCTAAAGTCGTAGTTACCGTATTAGAAAATTTGTCGGAGGATAAAAGAAAGGGGAGTATTACCATTCAATGTGGAAAGCAGATAGAACAGGTGGATATAAATCAATTAGGCCAATATGTGTTACAGTGGCCATCGCAGAAGATGATTATTAGTAGCGATGGAGGTGTAGTGCCTATTGTTTCAGTAACTGAGCTTGAAGTGGAAGTTCCAAACGAAGTGGAGTGGATTTCTGTGAGTAAAAAAGAGGGAGTGGTCCGACTAGTAGTCGAGAGAACTCCAACAGAACGTGATCGGTTAGCAACATTGAAAGTAACTGATGGAGAAGGTGCTGATATTGAATTGTTAGTTGTTCAAACGGATGATATTCAGAATAGTGAGTTTCTCAGCCTAAAAAGAATGAAATTAGATAATATACCTTGTGTTATTGATGAAAATAGTTTAGAGGTATTTTACCCTGTTGATATGGATAGTGAGTTAGGATTGGTGCATAAAATTGAATTTGAGGGGTTGAGTGTAGATTACATCATAATTGATGATCAAAAAATCAAATCTGGTATGGAGGTTAAATTTGATAAGTTTGAGCCTAACTCGCAGTTAGAATTAATTGTTGGGCATCCAGTTTTGGGAGAAAAAAGAACACCGTTGATATTAACAGGATTGCCTATAGTTTCCATATCTGCCCCACAAGGTATTATTGATGAGCCTAAACGACCCTGTCATTTTATGCTGATAGATCCAAAAGGAAGAACAAACGATTCTCAAATAGTTTTTGAGCATTATGCTGGTATTGAATGGAGGGGTTCTGGTGCTTTACGTTATCCCAAAAAGGCTTTTGGCGTTGAGTTGCGAAACGAGGAGAATGAAGAGGAGTTTGATGCTGAATTACTAGGGTTGAGAAGTGATGGAGACTGGATTTTAGATGCCATGTGGCTGGATCATGCTAAAATGAGAAACCGCGTGTGTTTTGATATTTGGAATGAGTTTAATGAATTATATTATAAGAAGGAGGGATTAGAGAAAAAAGCCAAGTCTGGAACTTATGGACATTTAGTAGAACTCTTTTTAGATGGAGCTTATCATGGTATGTATGTATTGAGTGATAAACTAGATAGAAAAC
The DNA here is from genome assembly GCA_012518235.1 of Bacteroidales bacterium. Classification (GTDB taxonomy): domain Bacteria; phylum Bacteroidota; class Bacteroidia; order Bacteroidales; family Bacteroidaceae; genus Bacteroides_E. The sequence continues at coordinate 19,959 of JAAYSY010000005.1, read as the reverse complement.
AATTAAAAATTAAGAAAAAAGGAGGGTATTTATATAAGTTAGGAGGTTGGTCTGAGGAGTGTATATTGCAAGGTTATACTTCTTTTTATGATAATAACAACCGTATGTGGAATGATGTTAAGTCGGATTACCCAAAAGAGGTAGGGGATATAGAGTTTAAGTATTATATGGATTTGATCAACTTTATAAGTAATACATCAAAAGAGGAATTTTCTATGCATTTTGATGAACGAATTGATGTTGATAATATGATAGATTGTTTTTTGTATACCAATTTAATTATGGGGTATGATAATTTGGGTCGAAACACATTTTGGGGTATTTATAATGTAGCCTTGTCTACCAAGATGATTCCATTGATTTGGGATTTAGATGGTACGTTAGGGCGTTCATGGGATGGAAAGAAGGAAAATCCAGAAGAGGGGTGGTTTGTGAATAATAGACACAATGGGCAAGCTTATAGAATTTATGAGCGTATTTTAAAAGAAAATCCTGCAGGAATACATTCAAAAATTAAAAATCGTTGGCATGAATTAAGGCAAAATGTTTTAACTTCTGAAAATATGAATAGTAAATTGGATTACTATATGAATCAGCAAATTAATTCTGGGGCTGAGAAACGAGAAATGGACCGCTGGGATACAGGTTACAAAGACGTGAGAAGTGAGGTTTTGTATATTAAAGATTGGTATGTTAAACGACTGCATCAATTGGATAAGTTAGTAAATGAGTTCTAGTTATCCAATAAACTAAAGGCCTATAGGGCAATTGCCCTATAGGTCTTTAAAGTTATTTCTCTGTTTTTTCATTTTTATACCAGCTAGCATACATAGAATAATTATGAGCTATGCGTTGATTTAGCTCTTTACTTTGTGTGGGATCAACTTGTTTTATGAATTTAGCAGGTACGCCAGCCCACAAGCTATTGGGGGGGATGGCTGTATTGCTAAGGACTAATGCTCCAGCTGCTATAATAGCTCCTTCACCAACTACTACGTCGTCTAATAGAGTAGAGCCCATACCTATTAAAGCGTAATCATTAATGTGTGCCCCATGTATTGTAGCGTTGTGTCCTATTGAAACAAAATCTCCAATGTGAATAGTCGATTTTTTATAAAGAGTATGTAATACACTTCCATCTTGAATGTTTACATTGTTTCCGACTCTAATAGAGTTTACATCTCCACGAATAACGGTATTATACCAAATACTACAATTGTCTCCTATAATTGTATCTCCAATAATTACAGCTGTTTCTGCTAAAAAAGTGTTCTCTCCAATCTGAGGGGTGTAACCTCTAACTGATTTGATAAGTGTCATTAATATTGAATTTAAATTTACTTAAATTAGATAGCTTGGGTTGCTTGTTTAAGCCATTGCTTTTCTTCTTTTGCTAATAAAGGAGAAATGGTTTGATATACGTTGTGGTGATAGTTGTTTAGCCATTCAACTTCTTCATCAGAAAGCATCTCTTTTATAATTCCCTTGGTACAGATAGGACATAAGGTGAGGGTTTCAAATTGTAAATATTCTCCAAACATACCTTTACCAGCAGAAGTAACTAATAACAAGTTTTCAGTGCGTATTCCATGGCTTCCTTCTTTGTATACTCCAGGTTCATTAGAGATGACCATACCAGGCTTTAATAAGGTTGAATTCTCATTCATCCGAATACTTTGAGGTCCCTCATGAACCGACAGAAAGTGTCCAACACCATGCCCTGTGCCATGTAGAAAGTTTAGTTTGTTTTTCCATAATGGAAGTCTAGCTAAAATATCCAACTGAGTTCCTCGAGTACCTAAAGGAAAAACGGCTGAAGCTAAAGTAATGTGTCCTTTAAGAACTAATGTATAATCCTTTTTTTCTTCATCTGTTAATTCTCCTAGCGATATAGTTCGTGTAATATCCGTAGTTCCGTTGAGGTATTGTGCTCCAGAGTCTATTAAGATAAAACCTTTAGGTTGTAGGCTGGTATTACTTTCCTTTGTAGCTGAATAATGAACTATTGCAGCATTTTCTTTATATCCTGCTATAGTAGAAAAACTTTCAGAGATAAAAAGATCTTGCTTTTGCCTAAAGGATAATAGCTTTTGCTCTATACTTAATTCTGTCTCTTGTTTTGTGTTTTTATTTTCATCTAACCATTTAAGAAATTGAACTAAAGCAACCCCATCTTTTAGCATTGCTTCTTTTATCCCTTTTTGTTCTATTGGGTTTTTAATGGCTTTTAGAAGAGCAATAGGGCTTTCTTCAAAAAGAATAGTTGTGTTGTTAGGTAGTGATTGATACAATGCATAGTTAACCGTATGATGATCCAGTAGTATAGATGAAAAAAGATTTGTTTTATTTAAAAAATCAAACGTATTATCATATGGGATAACTTCAACCTTAATTTTATTAAGGTATTCAGAGATCGAGTTATTTATTTTTTCAGGGTTAATAAATAGAATCACTTTTTTGTTTGTTATTAGTAGGTAGCTGATAAAAACAGGAGTGTATTCAACATCATTTCCACGGAGGTTAAGTGTCCACGCTATTTCGTCTAATGAGGTTACTATAAGAGCTTCGATGTTTTTCTCGTAAAGGTGTTTTTGTAGCTTCTTTATTTTGTGTTCTGCAGAATTTCCATTATATTTAATAGGATATTCAAAAATTGGATTGGTTGGAATTGAGGGTCTATCAGGCCATATACCGTGAGGTAGACTTAGTGAAGTGGATAGTAAGATTTCTTTTTCAAGTAGGGCCTTTTCCCATAAGGTTGTTGTTTTTATTGAGAAAAGTTGTCCATCAATTCCTACTCGTTCGTTTTTAGATAATTTACTGCATAGCAGTTCGAGAGGACTTTGAGTGTCGGGTATCCCTTCTTTGCATAGTTGATATTCTGTTCCATTAAGCTCTTTTTGAGCTTGTATGAAATAGCGAGAATCAGTCCATAAAAAGGCTTCATCTTGAGTAATAACAACAGTTCCTTGAGAACCTGTAAAGCCAGATATCCACTCTCTGATTTTCCAGTGAGATGGTGGTGTTTCACTTAGGTGAGGGTCTTTATCTGGAATAACATATGCTGAAATATTTTGTTTTTTAAGTTCTTCTCTAACTGCGTTTATTCGATGATTGATTATTGCATTTTTTTTCATGTTTGCCTAGTTTGAGTTTCTATCGATTAGAGCAAATGTAGTGAATAATTGCTTATAATACTCCTTTTCACTTCGTTATAGATTCAATGTAGCTTAAATATATGTAGATGACCCTGTATAGGGGGCAATTATAGGTGGTGATTTATATTGTTTTGATTATCAGATATATGACCTATAGAAGAAAAGGAGTTGATAAGTCATCTACCTTCATAAAATAATAAGCATAAAGTTTTGTGAATAAATAAACTATGTGTAATTTTGCCCCGCTTAAAGACAATATAGAATTTAATAATTATTTAAAATATAATAGGAATATAACATGATTGTAGTACCTGTAAAAGAAGGCGAAAACATTGAAAGAGCTTTAAAAAGATTTAAAAGAAAGTTTGAGAGGACTGGTATTGTAAGAGAATTAAGACAAAGACAGCAATTTGATAAACCTTCTGTTGTTAGAAGACGTAATAGAAGCCGTGCAATTTACATTCAGCAATTAAAAGATCAAGAAGATTAAATGTAAATTCTTTTTTCTTTGTTCTTCTAATTAATTTTCCTATATTAGTTGTGAACTTAATTGTAGAGAATTTGGATGAACTGGTTGGATGGTTTTATATCTTATTTGCAATTCGAAAGAGGTTATTCAGAGAAAACGCTGAGTGCTTATAAACGAGATCTTGTTCAGTTTGAATCAGCTGTAAATAGAGAGGGAAGTCCTTCATTTTGGGGTGATGTTGAATTGGACGATATCAGGTTTTGGATTGCAGAATTGCTAAAAGGAAACTATGCAAACTCTTCAGTGAATCGGAAGTTGAGTTCATTGCGTGCATTTTATAAGTATTTGTTTAGGCAAGGTTTTATTGAGTGTGACCCCATGAAAAAGGTTGTGGGGCCTAAAAATAAAAAAACTTTGCCTTCTTTTTTGAGGGAGTCCGAAATGGACAAGCTGTTAGATAAAGCTAACTTCACTCAAGATTTTGAGGGAGTAAGGGATCGTCTTATTTTAGAGGTGCTTTATGTTACAGGAATTCGTTCATCAGAGTTAATAGGGCTTGACGATTGTGATGTAAATATAGCGCAACGTACTATAAAAGTGCTTGGGAAAAGAAATAAAGAACGTTTAATACCTTTTGATAGTTGTTTAGAGCAGGAGATAAATGATTATCTTCATGTTCGTAATCAAGAGGTAGAGTGTGAGTCTTCGGCTTTTTTTGTTAGGGATAATGGCAAGAGAATGTATCGACGTTTGTTGTATCAAATAGTGAACATGCATTTGTCTAAAATATCAACAATAGAGCAGAAAAGTCCACATGTACTAAGACATACATTTGCAACAGCAATGTTGAATCATGGAGCTGAAATAGGGGCTGTGAAAGAGTTGCTAGGTCATCAAAGTGTTTCAACAACAGCGATATATACACACACCACTTTTGAAGAGCTTAAAAAAGTGTATAAACAAGCTCATCCAAGAGCGTAAAATTAAAAGATTATGGAAGTAAGAATTCAATCGCTAAATTTTGATGCTACAGAGAAACTAGAGTCTTTTATAGAGAAGAAAGTACAGAAGTTGGAGCGATTCTATGATAATATTGCTCAAGTTGAAGTGGTTTTAGAAGTTGTTAAACCTGAAACTTCTAATAATAAAAAAGCAAGTATTCAGGTTCTACCTTCTACGGGAGGAGATTTTTATGCTAGTAAAATTTGCGATACATTTGAAGAAGCAATTGATGATAGTGTGGTTGCATTAGAGCGTCAATTGGTTCGGTTTAAAGAAAAGCAAAGAAAAGCATAATAAAAAACGAAATCTTTTGCAAAAAAGAAATAAATGACTAAATTTGCACCCGTTTCATCATCTTTGTTGATGGGTGTGAATTTATGCCTCTTTAGCTCAGTTGGCCAGAGCACGTGATTTGTAATCTCGGGGTCGTTGGTTCGAATCCGACAAGAGGCTCAAGTTTTTATAAGGGCAAATACCAGAGTGGACAAATGGGGCAGACTGTAAATCTGCTGGCTTTCGCCTACGGTGGTTCGAATCCATCTTTGCCCACCTTAAAGCTTACGAGCTTTAAAAGCAAAAGGATACTGCGGAAGTAGCTCAGTTGATAGAGCATTAGCCTTCCAAGCTGAGGGTCGCGGGTTTGAGTCCCGTCTTCCGCTCTTTTTTGCTGTTATAGCTCAGTGGTAGAGTGCTTCCTTGGTAAGGAAGAGGTCCCGGGTTCAAATCCCGGTAACAGCTCGTTTTTTAAGAAAGTAAGTGCTGATTATTAATCGTAAAATTAAATAACAAGTAAAGCTATGGCTAAAGAGAAATTTGAACGTACCAAACCGCACGTTAACATTGGTACAATTGGTCACGTAGACCACGGTAAAACTACGTTAACAGCTGCTATTACAACAGTATTAGCAAAGACAGGATTTTCTGAGTTGAAGTCATACGATCAAATTGACAACGCACCAGAAGAGAAAGAAAGAGGTATTACAATTAACACTTCACACGTTGAGTACGAAACTGAAAACCGTCACTATGCACACGTAGACTGTCCAGGTCACGCGGACTATGTTAAGAATATGGTTACAGGTGCTGCTCAAATGGACGGTGCTATCATTGTAGTTGCTGCTACTGATGGTCCTATGCCTCAAACTCGCGAGCATATTCTATTAGCTCGTCAAGTAAACGTTCCTCGTCTAGTTGTATTTATGAATAAATGCGATATGGTTGACGATGAAGAGATGCTAGAGCTTGTTGAAATGGAGATGAGAGAGCTTCTTGACTTCTACAACTTTGAGGGTGATGATACTCCTATTATCCAAGGTTCTGCTTTAGGAGCATTGAACGGTGTTGAAAAATGGGAAAATCAGATTCTTGAGTTAATGAAAAATGTTGATGAGTGGATTCCACTTCCTCTTCGTGATGTTGATAAACCATTCTTGATGCCTGTTGAGGACGTATTCTCAATTACAGGTCGTGGTACTGTTGCAACTGGTCGTATTGAGGCTGGTCTTGTAAAAGTTGGAGACGAAGTTGAATTGTTAGGTTTAGGTGAGGATAAAAAATCAGTTGTAACTGGTGTTGAAATGTTCCGTAAAATCTTAGACCAAGGTCAAGCAGGAGATAATGTTGGTCTTTTATTACGTGGTGTAGATAAAGACGAAATTAAACGTGGTATGATTGTATGTCACCCAGGACAAATTAAACCACATAACCGCTTCAAAGCTGAGGTTTATATCTTGAAGAAAGAAGAAGGTGGTCGTCACACTCCATTCCACAACAAATATCGTCCTCAGTTCTACTTACGTACAATGGACTGTACAGGTGAAATTTCTCTTCCTGAAGGAGTTGAAATGGTTATGCCAGGTGATAATGTTACTATCAATGTAGAATTAATCTACCCAGTAGCATTAAATGAGGGACTACGTTTTGCTATCCGTGAGGGTGGTCGTACAGTAGGAGCTGGACAAATTACTGAAATCTTAGAATAGTAAGTAACTAAAATAAATCAAAAAACCTTAGTGTCTTTGGATGCTAAGGTTATTTTGAGGATACGGGAGTAGCTCAGTTGGCAGAGCACTGGTCTCCAAAACCAGGTGTCGGGAGTTCGAGCCTCTCCTTCCGTGCAAATTTTAAGAATATGAGCATATTAAAAAGTGTAAAAACTTACATAAAAGAGTCTTACGACGAACTTGTACATAAAGTGTCGTGGCCAACTCGTGCCGAGGTAGCAAATAGTGCTGTGATCGTGTTAACTGCTTCCCTGATTATTGCATTGGTTGTTTTTGGCATGGATTCTTTTTTTCAAGCAGTGTTGGAGAAAATTTATCCTAACTAAAAAGAAAGAGTATTATAATGTCTGAGATTAAAATGAGGTGGTACGTGTTACGTGCTATTAGTGGAAAAGAAGCCAAGGCTAAGGAGTATATTGAAATTACAATGAAAAATAGTCCTCTTGGAGAATATGTGTCTCAGGTGTTGATCCCTACCGAAAAAGTCTACCAACAAAGAGGTGGAAAAAAAGTATTGACTGAGAGAAATTATCTTCCAGGATATATTTTAGTAGAGGCTGCTCTTGTGGGCGAGGTTGCTCATGAACTTCGAAGTACTCCCAATGTAATTGGGTTCTTAGGAGGTACAGATAACCCAACCCCTTTGAGACAATCAGAGATAAATAGAATACTAGGAACTGTTGATGAACTACAAGAAGCGGGAGAAGATGTTACGATTCCGTATGTTGTTGGAGAATCAGTTCGAGTAGCTCATGGTCCATTTAATGGATTCTCTGGTGTGATAGAAGAAATCAATGCTGAAAAGAAGAAGCTTAAGGTCATGGTGAAAATATTCGGGCGGAAAACTCCACTCGAGCTAGGCTTTATGCAAGTTGAAAAAGAATAAAGCTGTTGTTACGCTGTTTTTATTCTTTGATCTAAATAAATAAATAAATAAAATCAAAATGGCTAAAGAAGTTGCTGGACTAATCAAATTACAGATTAAAGGAGGCGCAGCAAACCCATCACCTCCCGTTGGACCTGCATTAGGTGCTAAGGGAATTAATATTATGGAGTTTTGCAAGCAATTTAACGCCAGAACCCAAGATCAAGCAGGAAAAATTCTTCCTGTAATTATTACTTATTACGCGGATAAGTCTTTCGATTTTATCGTTAAGACCCCACCTGTAGCTGTTCAATTATTAGAAAAAGCGAAGGTGAAAGGTGGTTCACCAGAACCTAACCGTAAAAAAGTAAAAGCTTTAACTTGGGATCAAATCCGTACAATTGCCGAAGATAAAATGGTGGATTTAAACTGTTTTACAGTTGATTCTGCTATGAAAATGGTAGCTGGTACAGCTAGAAGTATGGGTATTGCTGTAAAGGGAAAATTCCCGGAAAACAATTAAAAACTTCAATTCAATGAGTAAACTGACAAAAAATCAAAAGTTAGCTGCAGAAAAAATTGAAGCAGGAAAGGCATACTCACTAAAAGAAGCTGCTCATTTAGTAAAGGATATAACTTTTACTAAGTTTGATGCTTCTTTGGATATAGATGTACGTTTAGGAGTTGATCCACGTAAAGCTAATCAAATGGTGAGAGGTGTCGTAACACTTCCACATGGGACTGGAAAGAATGTGCGAGTATTAGTACTTTGTACACCTGATGTTGAAGATGCTGCAAAAGAAGCTGGCGCTGACTATGTTGGTCTTGACGAGTATATCGAAAAGATTCAAGGAGGATGGACAGATGTTGATGTTATCATCACAATGCCATCTGTTATGGGAAAAATAGGACCGTTAGGTCGTGTTTTAGGACCTAGAGGTTTAATGCCAAACCCTAAGAGTGGTACGGTTACTATGGATGTAGCTAATGCCGTTAAAGAGGTTAAGCAAGGTAAAATTGACTTTAGAGTAGATAAAAGTGGTATTGTTCACACCTCTATTGGTAGGATATCATTTACTCCAAAGCAAATTTATGAAAATGCAAAGGAGTTTATTGATGTTTTAATAAAACTTAAACCTGCAGCCGCTAAAGGTACATATCTAAGAAGTATTTATCTTTCTAGTACAATGAGTAAAGGGATAAAAATTGATCCTAAATCTGTTGCTACAATAGAAGAAATTCAATAAAAAGAGTACAATGAGAAAGGAAGATAAAGCGATTATAATTAAAGAGCTTAGTGCTGCTGTTCAAGAGTTTCCTCACATGTATTTAGTAGATACTACAGCGATGGATTCTGTTGCAACTAGTGAATTACGTCGTGCTTGTTTTGAAGCAGGTGTAACATTAAGAGTTGTAAAGAATTCACTGTTACAGAAAGCATTCGAAAGCGCAGAGTTTGATTTCTCTCCGTTTTATGGTTGCTTGAAAGGTACTACTGCGGTGATGTTCTCTGAGACTGCTAATGCACCAGCTAAGTTAATTAAGAAAAGTGCTAAGAAAGGAATTCCTGCACTAAAAGCAGCTTATGCTGAAGAGGGATTCTATATCGGTGCAGAGCATTTAGAAGCTCTAGTTAGTATTAAGAGTAAAGAAGAAGTTATTGCTGATATTATTGCATTATTGCAGTCACCAGCGAAGAACGTTATCTCTGCTCTACAATCTGGTGGTAACACCATTCACGGAGTGTTGAAAACTCTTAGTGAGCGCGAATAAAATATCATAAACAATAGTAAACAAACAATTTAAATTATATAAAAATGGCAGATTTGAAAGATTTTGCAGAACAATTAGTTAACTTGACAGTAAAAGAAGTTAATGAGCTTTCAACTATCCTTAAGGAAGAATATGGAATCGAACCTGCTGCTGCAGCTGTTGCTGTTGCTGCTGGAGGCGAGGGAGCTGGTGCAGCTGCTGAAGAAAAAACATCTTTTGATGTTGTATTAAAATCAGCTGGTGCAGCTAAATTAAAAGTTGTAAAAGCTGTTAGAGAAGCTTGTGGCATTGGACTAAAAGATGCTAAGGACTTAGTAGACGCTGCTCCTAGTGTGCTTAAAGAAGGTCTTGGAAAAGACGAAGCTGAAGCATTGAAAAAAGAACTAGAAGAAGCTGGAGCAGAAGTTGAATTTAAATAATAATAAAAACCTGGTTATCAGGTGGTTTGGTTAGGAATCCTTTCAAAAGGATTCTTAGCCTTTTTGTGTTTATATTTAAAAATTTTTCTTCAAATTCAACAAGAGATGTCTTCAAAAACTGTAAATAATAGAATTAATTTTGCAACGATAAAGAATCCTTTTCCTTACCCGGATTTTTTAGAGGTACAATTGAAGTCTTATCAAGATTTTATTCAATTAGATACTCCTCCCGAGAAAAGGAAAAAAGAGGGATTGTATAAAGTTTTCGCTGAGAACTTTCCTATTACAGACACTCGTAATAATTTTGTGCTTGAATTTTTAGATTACTATGTTGATCCCCCTCGCTATACTATAAGTGAATGTATAGAGCGTGGGCTTACTTATAGTGTACCTCTAAAAGCTAAGCTAAAACTTTATTGTACTGATCCTGAGCATGAGGATTTTGATACTGTAATACAAGATGTGTTCTTAGGGCCTATTCCCTATATGACGGAAAAAGGAACTTTTGTGATTAACGGGGCTGAGCGTGTTGTTGTTTCTCAACTACATCGTTCTCCTGGTGTGTTTTTTGCACAAAGTGTCCATGCTAATGGTACAAAACTTTATTCTGCAAGGGTTATTCCTTTTAAAGGATCATGGATTGAGTTTGCAACAGACATACATAATGTAATGTATGCTTATATTGATCGGAGGAAAAAACTTCCGGTTACTACTTTATTGCGTGCTATCGGCTTTGAAAATGATAAGGATATTTTAGAGATTTTCAATTTGGCCGAAGAGGTTAGAGCTAATAAAACTAATTTACGCAAAGCCGTTGGTCGAAAATTGGCGGCTCGTGTATTGAAGACATGGGTAGAAGACTTTGTTGATGAGGATACTGGTGAGGTGGTTTCAATTGAGCGTAATGAGATTGTTGTAGATCGTGAAACCATTATTGAAGAAGATCATATTGATATGATTTTAGATTCAGGGGTACAGCATATTCTCCTTCATAAAGAGTCAAAAGATCAAAATGATTACTCAATAATATATAATACCTTACAAAAAGACCCTAGTAACTCTGAAAAAGAGGCTATTTTGTACATTTATCGTCAATTGAGAAATGCTGATCCTGCTGATGATGCTAGTGCAAGAGAAGTTATCCAAAACTTATTCTTTTCTGATAAAAGATATGATTTGGGTGATGTTGGTCGCTATCGTATTAATAAAAAATTAAAATTAGATATAGATTCAGAAGTTAAAGTGTTAACTAATGAAGATATAATCGAAATCATAAGATATTTAATAGAATTAGTAAATTCTAAAACAGATGTAGATGATATTGACCACCTAAGTAATCGTAGAATTAGAACTGTAGGTGAGCAACTTTCAAATCAGTTTTCTATTGGGTTAGCACGTATGGCTCGCACAATCCGTGAACGGATGAATGTAAGAGACAATGAAGTGTTTACTCCAGTTGATTTGATTAATGCAAAAACAATTTCATCTGTAATCAATTCTTTCTTTGGTACAAATGCTCTCTCGCAATTTATGGATCAAACGAATCCATTAGCTGAAATCACACATAAACGTAGAATGTCAGCTCTTGGGCCAGGTGGTTTATCTAGAGAAAGAGCTGGATTTGAGGTTCGTGACGTTCACTATACCCACTATGGACGATTATGTCCTATTGAAACTCCAGAGGGGCCAAATATTGGTTTAATATCTTCATTGTGTGTTTATGCCAAAATAAACCACATGGGATTTATTTCTACTCCTTATAGGCCTGTAGAGAATTCTGTAGTTAATGTGGATGATGATGCTGTTCTTTATTTGACAGCTGAAGAGGAAGAAGGAAAGATTATAGCTCAAGGAAATGCTCTTCTTGATGAAAAGGGTAATTTCTTACGCAATAGAATTAAATCTCGTTTAGATGCAGATTATCCAGTTGTAGAGCCTTCGGAGGTTGACCTGATGGACGTTGCACCTCAGCAGATTGCTTCAATTGCTGCTTCTTTAATTCCTTTCCTTGAAAATGATGATGCAAACCGTGCCTTAATGGGATCGAATATGATGCGTCAGGCTGTTCCTTTAGTGGTTAGTGAATCTCCAATTGTTGGTACAGGAATAGAGGGACAACTCGTTACTGATTCTCGTACTCAGATTACTGCAGAAGGTGATGGTGTTGTAGAATATGTTGATGCTAACGTTATTCGAATCAATTACGATAGAACTGAGGATGAGGAGTTTGTAAGTTTCGAGAGCTCAGTTAAAGAGTATGTTTTATCTAAAAATTTGAAGACAAACCAAAATATGGTTGTCGACTTGAAACCGATATGTTCAAAAGGCGATAGAGTTACTAAGGGACAAATTCTTACCGAAGGTTATTCTACTGAGAAAGGAGAATTAGCTTTAGGTAAAAACCTCGTTGTTGCTTATATGCCTTGGAAAGGATATAACTATGAGGATGCTATTGTCTTAAGTGAACGATTAGTCAGAGAGGATGTATTAACTTCTATTCATGTAGAAGAGTATTCGCTTGAAGTACGTGAGACAAAGCGTGGAATGGAAGAGTTAACATCGGATATTCCAAATGTTAGTGAAGAGGCAACAAAAGATTTAGATGAAAATGGTATTGTTCGTGTAGGAGCTCGTATTAAACCAGGAGATATATTAATTGGTAAAATTACTCCTAAAGGCGAGTCTGATCCTTCTCCTGAAGAAAAGTTGTTACGTGCAATATTTGGTGATAAAGCGGGTGATGTTAAAGATGCTTCATTAAAGGCTTCTCCTTCACTCAACGGAGTGGTAATTGATAAGAAATTATTTTCTCGCATTGTAAAAACACGTGATTCTAAGCGTACAGATAGGGCATTGTTGCCAAAAATTGATGAAGAATTCGAAGAAGAAGTTGCAAAATACAAAAAAATATTAGTTGAGAGACTTCTCAAGTTAACAGAAGGTAAAACTTCGTTAGGAGTTAAGAATTACTTAGATGAAGAGCTAATAGCTGAAGGTGCAAGATATACTGCTTCTAATTTGAAAGCGATGGATTTCTTTTCTATTCAATTGCATGATTGGACAGAAGATGCTTATACTAATAAGTTGATAAGACAGTTAATTCTGAATTTTATTAAGAAGCATAAAGAACTTGACGCTGAAATGAAGCGTAAGAAGTTCTCTGTAACTGTTGGTGATGAATTACCAGCAGGTATTATCCGAATGGCTAAAGTCTATATTGCTAAAAAGAGAAAAATTGGAGTGGGTGATAAAATGGCTGGACGTCATGGAAATAAAGGTATTGTTTCTAGAATTGTTCGCCAAGAAGATATGCCTTTCTTAGAAGATGGAACTCCTGTGGATATTGTATTAAATCCACTAGGTGTACCTTCTCGTATGAACTTGGGACAGATTTTTGAAGCTGTTTTAGGTTATGCAGGAAAGAAATTAGGTGTGAAGTTTGCTACTCCTATTTTTGATGGAGCAACTATGGATGATATCTCTGAATGGACAGATAAAGCTGGTGTTCCGCGTTATGGAAAAACCTACCTTTATGATGGAGGTACGGGTGAGCGTTTTGACCAAGCTGCAACTGTGGGTGTTACTTACATGTTGAAACTAGGTCATATGGTTGAAGATAAAATGCATGCTCGTTCTATTGGGCCATATTCACTTATTACGCAACAACCACTTGGTGGTAAAGCACAATTTGGTGGACAACGTTTTGGTGAGATGGAGGTATGGGCACTTGAAGCATTTGGTGCGGCTCATATTTTAAGAGAAATCTTAACGATAAAATCAGATGATGTTATAGGTCGTTCTAAAGCCTATGAATCTATAGTGAAAGGTGAATTATTACCAGAACCTGGTATACCCGAATCTCTTAATGTATTACTTCACGAGTTGAGAGGACTCGCTTTGAATGTTAACTTGGAGTAGTATAAGGATAAGTAAAGGAGAGAAGTACTTTTATAGTACAACTCTCCTCTAATTGACTCTTAATTTTCAATAATTTAATCATATGGCTTTTAGAAAAGAAAGAAAAAATAGAAGTAATTTCTCGAAAATAACTATAGGATTGGCTTCTCCAGAGCTTATTCTTGAGAGATCGAGTGGTGAAGTATTAAAGCCTGAAACTATTAACTATCGTACGTACAAACCAGAACGTGATGGCTTGTTCTGTGAGCGTATATTTGGTCCTATAAAGGATTACGAATGTCACTGTGGTAAGTACAAGCGTATCAGATATAGAGGAATTGTTTGTGATAGATGTGGGGTTGAGGTAACAGAAAAAAAAGTACGCCGTGAACGAACAGGCCACATTGAATTAGTAGTGCCTGTAGCTCATGTTTGGTATTTCCGTTCATTACCTAATAAAATGGGATATCTATTAGGCATACCTACAAAAAAACTAGACTCTTTAATCTATTATGAGCGTTATATAGTAATTCAAGCGGGAGTAAAGGAAGCTGATGGAGTACAAGAATACGACTTGTTAACAGAAGAGGAGTATCTTGATATTTTAGATTCGCTTCCAGAAGAAAATGAATTGTTGGATGAAAGTGATCCTAATAAATTCATTGCAAAGATGGGAGCTGAAGCTATTTCAGATTTATTATCTCGTATGGATTTGGATTCTTTATCTTATGACTTAAGAGATAAAGCAACAAATGATACTTCAAAACAACGTAGAAATGAGGCTTTAAAGCGTCTTCAAGTTGTTGAAGCATTCCGTTCATCTCGTGGTAGAAATAAGCCTGAGTGGATGATTGTGAAGATTGTACCTGTTATTCCACCGGAGTTACGTCCACTTGTTCCATTAGATGGAGGACGTTTTGCAACTTCAGATTTAAATGATTTATATCGTCGAGTTATTATACGTAATAACCGGTTAAAACGATTAATTGAGATTAAAGCTCCAGAGGTTATTCTAAGAAATGAGAAGCGTATGCTTCAAGAATCAGTGGATTCTCTGTTCGATAATTCTCGTCGTTCCACAGCGGTAAAAGCTGATGGTAATCGTCCGTTAAAATCTTTATCTGATAGTTTGAAAGGTAAACAAGGTCGTTTCCGTCAAAACTTATTGGGTAAACGTGTAGATTATTCTGCTCGTTCGGTTATTGTTGTGGGACCTGAGCTGAAAATGCATGAGTGTGGTTTACCTAAACTTATGGCAGCAGAGTTATTTAAGCCTTTTATTATTCGCAAGCTTATTGAGCGTGGTATAGTAAAAACGGTTAAGTCAGCAAAGAAGATAATAGATCGTAAAGACCCTATTATTTGGGATATTTTAGAATATGTAATGAAAGGACATCCTGTACTTCTAAACCGTGCACCTACATTGCATCGCTTAGGTATTCAGGCTTTCCAACCCAAAATGATTGAAGGTAAAGCTATTCAATTACACCCATTGGCTTGTACTGCATTTAATGCGGACTTTGATGGTGACCAAATGGCAGTTCATTTACCTTTAAGCAATGAAGCTGTTTTAGAGGCTCAAATTTTAATGCTTGCCTCTCACAATATATTAAATCCAGCAAATGGTGCTCCTATTACTGTTCCTTCTCAAGATATGGTATTAGGTTTGTATTACATCACCAAGTTGCGTAAAGGTGCCAAAGGCGAAGGTTTAACTTTCTACGGTCCTGAAGAAGCAACGATTGCATATAATGAAGGAAGAGTTGATATTCATGCTCCTGTTAAGGTAGTAGTACAAGATTTAGATGAAGAAGGTAATCTTGTTTCTACTATGGTTGAAACTTCTGTAGGTCGTGTGATTGTTAATGAAATAGTGCCAGAAGAAGTAGGTTATATTAATACTGTTATTTCAAAGAAAACACTTCGAGATATTATCGGAGATGTTATTAAGAAATGTGGTGTTGTACGTACTGCTGACTTCTTGGATGGCATTAAAGATCTTGGATACAAAATGGCCTTTAAGGGTGGGTTGTCTTTCAACTTAGATGATATTATTATTCCTAAGGAAAAAGATGAGTTAATTCAAAAAGGTTATGAGGAAGTTGAGCAAGTAATGAACAACTACAACATGGGTTTCATTACTAATAATGAGCGTTATAATCAAGTTATTGACATTTGGACACATGTAAACTCAGAACTTTCTAATACGCTAATGAAGACAATTTCAACAGATGATCAAGGATTCAATGCTGTTTACATGATGTTGGATTCTGGAGCTCGTGGATCAAGAGAGCAAATTCGTCAGTTGTCTGGTATGCGTGGTTTGATGGCCAAACCTCAAAAGGCAGGAGTAACAGGTGGACAAATTATTGAGAACCCTATTATTTCTAACTTTAAAGAAGGGCTTTCAGTACTTGAGTACTTTATTTCTACTCATGGTGCACGTAAGGGACTTGCCGATACTGCTTTGAAGACAGCCGATGCTGGATATTTGACTCGTCGACTTGTTGATGTATCTCATGATGTTATCGTAACTGAAGAAGATTGTGGTACACTACGCGGATTGGTTTGTACAGATTTGAAGAACAATGATGAAGTTATTGCTACTTTGTATGAACGTATTTTAGGTCGTGTATCTGTACATGATATTATACACCCTACCACTGGAGATGTTATAGTTCCAAGTGGTGAAGAGATTACAGAGGAGATAGCAAAACAAATTCAAGATTCTCCAATTGAGAGTGTTGAGGTTCGTTCTGTATTGACTTGTGAGTCTAAAAAAGGTGTGTGTGCTAAATGTTATGGCCGTAACTTAGCTAATAACCGTATGGTACAAATAGGTGAGGCTGTCGGAGTTGTGGCAGCACAATCTATTGGTGAACCAGGCACTCAGTTGACTCTTCGTACTTTCCATGCTGGAGGTACAGCAGCAAATATAGCTGCAAATGCTAATATCATTGCAAAAAATAAATCTCGTGTAGAATTTGAAGAGTTACGAACAGTAGACTACATTGACGAAGAAGGTAAAGCATCCAAAATTGTTGTAGGTCGTTTAGCTGAAGTTCGTTTTGTAGATATTAATACAGGTATTGTTCTATCTACTCATAATATACCTTATGGTTCTACCTTATATGCTTCTGAAGGTGAGGAAGTTGAAAAGAATACAATGATTGCTAAGTGGGACCCATTTAATGCGGTTATTATCACTGAAGCAACTGGTATTATTGTGTTTGAGGATGTGATTGAAGGTGTAACTTATAATGTTGAATCAGATGAATCAACAGGATTACGAGAAATTGTAATCACTGAGACTAAAGATAAGACAAAAGTACCTACTGCACATATTAAAACAGAAGATGGCGAATTAATTCGTACTTATAACTTACCAGTAGGAGGTCACGTTGTTGTTGAAGACGGCGAGAAGATTAAAGCTGGTGAAGTATTTGTAAAGATACCTCGTGCTGTAGGTAAAGCTGGTGATATTACTGGTGGTCTTCCTCGTGTTACTGAATTATTTGAAGCTCGCAATCCATCTAATCCTGCAGTTGTGTCAGAAATTGATGGTGAGGTTTCAATGGGTAGCATTAAACGGGGTCGTAGAGAGGTTATTATTACTTCCAGAACAGGTGAAGTTAAGAAGTATTTAGTACCCCTTTCAAAACAAATATTAGTTCAGGAGAACGATTATGTTCGTGCTGGAACTCCTTTATCAGATGGAGCTATTACTCCAGCTGATATATTAGCTATTAAAGGTCCTACTGCTGTTCAAGACTATATTGTGAACGAAGTTCAAGACGTATATCGTCTACAAGGTGTGAAGATTAATGATAAACACTTTGAAGTTATTGTACGGCAGATGATGCGTAAGGTACAAATAGATGAACCAGGAGATACTAATTTATTAGAACAGCAAATCATAGACAAATTAGAGTTTATGGAGGCTAATGATCGTATCTGGGGTAAGAAAGTAGTTATTGATGCAGGAGAGTCTGAAACATTTAAGGTGGGACAGATTTTAACTGCTCGTAGATTACGTGATGAAAATAGTAGATTAAGACGTCAAGACCTGAAATTGGTTAAAGTTCGTGATGCTGTACCTGCTACATCAACTCAAATTTTACAAGGTATTACTAGAGCTGCACTTCAGACGAAGAGCTTTATGTCTGCGGCATCGTTCCAGGAGACAACAAAAGTTCTTAATGAGGCTGCTATTGAAGGTAAGACTGACTATCTAGAAGGAATGAAAGAGAATGTGATCTGTGGTCACTTAATTCCAGCTGGTACAGGAAGAAGAGAGTTGGATAAAATTGTAGTCGGTTCTAAAGCAGAATACGAAAGAATTTTAGCTAATAAAAAGAATGTAATTGATTACAAAGAAGTAGAATAGTACTACTAAATAGAATATAAGAAAAGGAGATAACTCGCAGTTATCTCCTTTTTTTTGTATTTTAAAGAAAGTGTTTTGTCATCTAATAAAATAGGTCGCTAAATATATTTATCTTTGTGGAAAATTTAATAACAATAAAATGATAACTAACGAACAACTTAAAGACGTTATAGAGCGCACTGATGCGCTGAGGGGGTATCTTTGACATCGATGCCCGAAGACTTGAATTAGAAGAAGAAGAATTACGAACTCATGATCCTAACTTTTGGGACAATCATCTAGAAGCTGAAGCTCAAATGCGTAAAATTCAAGGAATTAAATCTTGGATTGAAGGATACGATAAAGTGAAAACATTGAGTGATGAGTTAGCTCTTGCATATGATTTTCAAAAAGAAGATTTAATAACTGAGGATGAGTTGGATTCTGCTTATAGTAAGGCATTAAAAGCTTTGGAGAAACTAGAGTTAAAGAATATGTTGCAAGGTGAAGCCGATCATTTAGGTTGCATCTTAAAAATAAACTCGGGTGCTGGAGGCACAGAAAGTCAGGATTGGGCTTCTATGTTAATGCGTATGTATATGCGTTGGGCAGAAGCTAATGGATATAAAGTTATGTTATCTAATCTTCAAGATGGAGATGAGGCAGGTATTAAAACTTGTACCATTCAAGTGGAAGGTGATTATGCTTACGGTTATTTAAAGGGTGAAAATGGGGTTCATAGACTAGTTCGCGTATCTCCATTTAATGCTCAAGGTAAGCGAATGACTTCATTTGCTTCTATCTTTGTGACTCCTTTAGTTGACAGTACAATTGAAGTACATATTAATCAAAGTGCAATTACGTGGGACCTATTTCGATCGGGTGGTGCTGGAGGACAGAATGTAAATAAAGTGGAAACAGGTGTACGTCTGCGCTATATTTATGAAGACCCTGACACGGGAGAGGAAGAGGAAATTTTAATTGAAAATACGGAGAGCCGTTCCCAACTAGATAATCGTGAAAATGCATTGCGTTTACTTCGATCCACGTTGTATGATAAAGAATTACAGCGTAGATTAGCTGAACAACGCAGAATCGAGTCAGGTAAGAAAAAAATTGAGTGGGGTTCTCAGATTAGAAGTTATGTATTTGATGACAGACGAGTAAAAGATCATCGAACCAATTATCAAACTTCGAATGTTGCTGGTGTTATGGATGGTGAGATAGATGATTTTATTAAGACCTACTTAATGGAGTTTGCGGGTGAAGTAGCTGCAAACGAAAACTAGAATTGTTCTTTTTCTTTTTAGCTTTGCTTTGTTTCTGATTTCTATTTTTTATACATTTAGGTAGAATATACATTAAATCTATAAGATATGGCAAAGAGGAGTAAAAAAGCACTAAAAGAACAAAGAGAAGAGCAACAAGCTAAACGTGTATTACGAATTATATTTATATCCTTAGCTGCGTTAGGGTTGATAATGATTGTTGGTTATGCTCTGTTTGCTTAAATAAGATTATAGAGGGAGTTGAGAAGCTCCCTTTTCTTTTTATATTACTTTTATGGCACAAGAAATAGAACGTAAGTTTTTAGTTCAGGGTGATTTTAAGAAAAATGCAACTTCTGTGATTCATATACAGCAAGGCTACATTATTAATGGAATGGTAAGTATGCGTATTAGAGTATTGACGGATAGAGGTTATATTACGATTAAGGGGCCTGGAAATAAATCAGGGACTACTCGCTATGAGTGGGAGCGAGAGCTTCCTTTAGATAAAGCTCTGATACTTTTTGAATTGTGTGGAATACACTCCATTAATAAGCATCGATACTTAATTCCTGTTGGAAATCATATTTTCGAGGTCGATGAGTTTCATGGTGCAAACGAAGGTTTAATTATAGCTGAGGTTGAACTTAGTAGTGAGTTTGAATCTTTTGAAAAACCTGTTTTTTTAGCTGAAGAAGTAACTGGTGACAACAAGTATTATAATGCCTCATTAATTAAT
>JAAYSY010000256.1 GCA_012518235.1 Bacteroidales bacterium | reverse complement strand
TGTTACAAAGTTGGACAACTGAATGGTTTCTATACCATCATCTCCACCACCTGCTCCTACCTCACTATTTCCAGCCATAATATCTAATGTCCAAATACGCATATTGTATAATTTAGGACGCTGTAGAGGTTGATAAGCTCCATTAACTAAAGCAATTAATGTAGCCTCATCGTTTATATATTCTGGTGATGGATCTGTAAATGACTCTTTATTAAGAAAGTCACTGCAAGAACTTAGCACAACCGCTAAAAAGAAAATTCCTATATATAATATATTTTTCATGATTCTATTTTCAAAAGATTAAAAACTAAGATTAACACCAACACTAAAGTTTCTTGTTACAGGATAAGTACCTAAATCAACCCCTCCAATAGAAACCTCAGGATCGAAACCCGAATATTTTGTAAGAGTAATTAAGTTATGGCCTGATAAATAAAACCTTGCATTTGTTATTTGCATCTTTGAAGCAATAGATTTAGGAAGAGTATATCCTAATGTTAACGTCTTCAAACGAAGATATGCACCATTTTCCACCCAGCGATCTGATATGCGAGTGTTCTTATTAGGATCACTAAAAACAGCTCTTGGCACACTATTACTACTACCTTCACCTGTCCATCGATCTAAAACTTTTGTTGTTTGGTTTTGAACCACAGACATACCTTCTTGCCAAATTCTACTTCCATTCAAAATATCATTTCCCGCTACACCTTGCAAGAAAAACTCAAAGTCGAAATCTTTATACTTAAACATATTATTCATAGAAAAAGTCCACTCAGGAGTTGGATTCCCTATAAAAGTACGGTCCGCATCATTAATTACACCATCATTATTTAAGTCCTTGAATCGAATATCACCAGGTGATGTGCTATTATATGGATCATTTCCTTGTTGTTGATAAGCATGTTTGTTTACCTCCTCCCAATTTTGAAAAACGCCATCAGTTACATATCCATAAAACGATCCTCCTGGTTGTCCCTCCATATGTACTTGTGCATTGGCCATATTAATGCTTGTATAATACATAGGAACCCCCTCATTTAATCTTTTAATTTTATTCTTGTTAAAAGAAACATTCACATCTGTAGACCAGTTAAGTTCACCAGTTAAATTTTGAGATGAAATAGTTAATTCCCATCCTTTATTTTGCATTTTACCTGCATTAACCTGTGGAACAGCTCCATCAGAATATCCAGATGTAATAGGTACAGCCATACCTACAAGCATATCTGTTGTATTTTTTATATAGGCATCAAATGTAAGATTTACACGTTGTTGAAGCAGTGCTATATCTATTCCAATATTTCCTTGCTTAACAGTTTCCCATTTAATACTAGGACTAGGCATTACCAATGGATAGAGTGTTGACACTTCATTCTCATTAAATACATAACGACCTGTAGCTAACCTTGTTATGTGTGCATAATTATCTAATGGACTTTGATTACCTGTTACCCCGTACCCAACTCTTACCTTAATATCATTTACCCAATCATTAGTAGGATAAAAATCCTCTTCTGAAACTCTCCAAGCAGCAGAAAACGAAGGAAAAGTTCCCCAACGATTACTTTTTGATATTCTAGATGTTCCATCACGGCGTATAGTTGCAGTAACCAAATATTTATTGTCGTATGAATAGTTTACTCTTCCTAAAAAAGAAAGAAGAGCCCATTCGGACTTAGCACCTCCTACCAGTGGGTTTTTTAGCCCGTTATTTAATTCTTTATAATCATCAGATAAAAACTCTTTTACTGAAGCATTAATATAGTTGAATACATTATTTTGAGCACTTGATCCTATCATTACGTTCAGGCTATGCTTATCATTAAATGTATCAATATAAGTCGCCGTATTATCCCATAAATAAGTTAAGCTTTTGTTTGAGCTTTGGCTTCTTTCGGAACTTGGTACAGGGATAGGCTTCCAATCATATTTAGGTGTGAACCCATCATTATCCCAGAATTTTGCATCTATACCTACTGTAGATTTCACTTTTACTTTCTTAAAAAGATCTAATTCCCCATATATATTACCCAGAAGGTTATAACCTTTTGTATTACTTTTGTTTAGTTTAGCTGAACCAATAGGATTTCTCATATCTCCCCACCATTCAGCACGATCACCAGGACCAGAAAAAGTTCCATCTTCATTATAAATAGGTTGTGTTGGAAGAGCTGCCATCACATCTCTTATACCATATGCTCCACTTCTTTTTACGTCGTGACTCAACGTTACAGCATTACCAAACTTCAACCATTCTTTGACTTTCGATTCACCATTAAATTGAAAAGTAAAACGACGGAAAGAGGTATTAATTACAATACCATTTTGATCGAAAACACCCCCTGAAACATAATAGCTATTTTTCTCACCTCCACCAGAATATGCAATGGAGTAATTTTGAAAGGTAGCCGATCTAAACATAGCATCCATCCAATCGGTTCCTTTACCTAATGCTAAAGGATTAGAAAAAGCTGGATTTTGAGCTCTACCTGCATTAGACATCATTTCATTATGCATAGAAGCAAATTGTGATGCATTCAATACTTTTGGCATACTTGTGCGTTGCTGTATTCCAAAGTTGGCAGAAACAGAAACTTGTCCATCTCCAGGTTTCCCTTTTTTTGTTGTAATCATCACTACGCCATTAGCACCTCTCGATCCATAAATAGCAGTAGCAGAAGCATCCTTTAAAATATCAACTGTTTCAATATCATTTTGGTTGATAGCATTCAAGTTTAAATCTGTAGGTACTCCATCAATAACAATCAGTGGATCAGCAGCATTTATTGTACCCATACCCCTAATTCGCATAACCACATTACTTCCTGGAGAGCCCGAATTCACAATTTGAACACCTGCAGCACGACCTTGTAAAGCCTGTCCAATATCAGCTACCGCTTTATCTTCTATTGATTTAGCTCCTACAGAAGATACAGCTCCGGTTAAATCGCTCTTCTTCATAACACCATATCCAACAACAACTAACTCATCTAATACCTGAGCATCTTCTTTTAACGTGATATTTAGATGTTTTTGTCCGATGAGTTTTATCTCTTGAGATTGGTACCCTACATAAGAGATCAGAAGAGTTCCATTTGAAGGGCTATTAATAGAAAAATGTCCTTCAAAATCAGTGATTGTCCCCCTAGACTCATCACCCTTCACAACAATTGAAGCACCAATAACAGATAGACCATTATCATCTACAATCGTACCTGTTACAGTCTGCACATTTTGAGCAACTAATGCCCAATTAAATCCAAAAAACAAGCCAAAAAGAAGAATACTTCTTTTCAATGTGTTTATTAGATTCTTGGTTTTTTTAATCATGGCTTTTAGTTTTAAGTTTAATTCTATTGTCAATTTTTATTCTAATGCAAGACAAACATATTAAACTTAAAAACTAAACGAAAAC
>JAAYSY010000255.1 GCA_012518235.1 Bacteroidales bacterium | reverse complement strand
TGAGTACAAAAGTCAAAAAAAATAGTGTGCTATGCAACTAAAATATTCAGCTTAAACTTTTTTAAGGTACTCAGCACCCATAGGTGTATTGTAATAATCTTCTAATAGATTAATAAATAGTTAGTTAATAAAAAACTTCTATTCCTATGCATTTTTACATGTAAGGAATAGAAGTTCTCAAAATAATTTGTATTCTACTATATAGAATTAATTAAAATAGAATATCTATTTTAGCTTTGAATTCCTCTTTTGATAAACCACCCACAACCTCTTCTTTTTCTCCCTTACTATTGATAAAGAAAAGAGTAGGGATGCTTTTAATACCGTAAGCTTTAGATAATTCGGGCTCTTGATCTACGTCAATTTTGTAGAAATCTACTTTACCGTCGTACTCCTTAGCTAGTTCTTCTAAAATAGGAGCTATTTTTTTACAAGGAGGACACCAAGTAGCATAAAAATCAACAAGCATTGGTTTATTCCCTTTGAAATTCCATTCTGTGGTTTCAGATACTTTATCTACAAATTCAGCTTGAGTAAGATGAGCTATGCCACCAGCAGTAACTTCTGTAGTTTCAGTTGAATCAGAAGAAGATGCTTTATTACCTCCACATCCTACAACTAGTAGAACACCAAAAACAAAAGCTATTATAGGCAAAAATCTTTTTTTCATATCTCTAAAAATTTATTATTGTTTTACACTCTATAAACTATACTACTAAACGATAAATAGATAAAAAAGTTCTATTTATCTAACACTAATTACTCTTTTTTTTCTTCATCTTCCTTTTTCTTAAATAAAGAAGCTATAAGGTCTAGACCTAAACCTCCAATTAAAGCACCCCAAATTGAACTATATAAAGGTGAAGAGGTAATGGGACAGTCTCCTGTAACACACCCCACATACTTCCAATATATAAATCCACCTATGGCACCTACTACTAATCCAATAAGCATCCATTTATGTTTTTTTAAAAATGTCTTCATCTATTTTCTTGTATTAATAATTAAATTATATGACTTGTACTTATAAACACTCTAAAGGAATTAAATGTTCTGCGTTATATTTATTTAAGACTATAAACAGCGTATCACATTAATTTTGGCTGTATTTATGAGGTCTTTCTAGAATGTTTTTGGTTACTTTACAAGATTTATAAAACTACTATGTATAATGCTTTACTCTTATATTTTATGTATTTTGAATATAAATGAAATAAAAGAGAAATAAACAACAATAAATTGGCAGAAAGAAGACCCTATACCTACAAAGAAGAATTAGCAAATACATTATCTCATGGATTTGGTGTTATATTAGGTCTAGTAGCAGGTTATTTCCTACTATCTAAAGCTCTTATGACTCACGATGCTTGGAAAATAAGCTCTGTTATTATCTATCTTTTTGGAGCCTTGGCTAGTTATGTTACCTCAACACTCTATCACGGATTAACCGACAAGAGTAGAAAAGCATTGCTTAGAAAATTCGATCATGTAGCTATTTTTTTACATATAGCTGGAACATATACCCCAATAACTTTAGTGGCTTTAAGGCAGGAGGCCATGTGGGGGTGGAGTTTGTTCCTTTTTATATGGAT
>JAAYSY010000254.1 GCA_012518235.1 Bacteroidales bacterium | reverse complement strand
GGGGGAGTAAAGCACAAAGTAATAGACTCTGAGTTTGTCAGAGTGTATAAGTTTTGGTTGATTGCCTTATGCCCCGAAAGCCTAAACCTTTTATGATCGAGGTAGGTCTTCTGGCTCATTTCTTTCTGAACATCCTTCCCGCTCTAACTTCTTTTGAGCAGTGGTTTGGCTTTGTATCAGAATTTAAATGAAATTTACAGCAGCGGGTCTGCCCAGGATTTGCACCTGGTTCCCTGTTATGTTCACTCGCTGATATGCGATATATTACACCTCTTTCATAATGCAAATGTATATCATTTTTAGTGATTAGCAAAAATTAAAGTTTTAATAAATATTATATGAGGTGGATAAAAATTAGAAGTTAACTCATATTCGCTCTTATTTCATTTAGAGTAGGTGGTTTAGTATTTTGTTTCTTTTTTATGCTTTTTATAGTAGAATGCCCTTTATATGAATTGTTTAGACTCTTTTATCTGTCTAGTTGTTTAGTGTATATTGCTGTGTTTTAGGAGAATAAACAGTATTTATGATGAATAAATATAGAAGTGTTAAAGTGAATTGAAGGTTTTTACTTTTGTAGTAAAGTGATTGGATTTAATAGGAAGAAGCTGAAAATCATCTATAATCAGCTTATGTTTTACTCTTAGGTTATAGTATAATGTACTGGGAGAGGAGTCACATGTCTTAATAAGTATATTCTTTATTATGTACCTTATAGGCTAGCTAATATGTGGAAAAATAAAATAGTGTAAAATAACATTGATGTTTGTTACACTACAATTGTAAAGCCATAAGTAGAGTGACCTTTTGCCTTAGTCATCTACTTGTATTGACTAGGTTAAACAAAGACGATGACTAGGGCAAGTTATTCTTCTTTAATTATAAGTACAGATTGTGTGGAGTTATCTATGGCAAATCGATTGTCTATACGTTCATTGATGAGCCATGCTATACTTTCTCCACTACAAAGCACCCAAAGATCTTCTTTGTCAAAAAGAGAGTATTTATTATCGGTTAAGTAATCGCTGATTTTTTTTCTACCTTTCATCCCAAAAGGAATAAAATAATCGCCTTGCTCCCATTTGCGTATAGTTAGAGGACCTTTTAGTTTATCTTTATCTAAGCAGGCTATGTGTTTGTTTTTTGGAATTATAAAGTCAGCACTGTATTTTATCTCTTCATATTTTAGTTGTGGAGGAGTAGATTTAGACTCTCTCTTTTTTAGTAATAAGTAATCTCTATCTTTCAAAATCCGCCAGTCAGCGCTATAGAATTGTTTTCCTGATTGCTCTGTTAAAACTTGACAAATGGATTCTATTTGTTGGGGTGTAAATCCTTTAGGGTAGAGAATCTCATATAATATAGTAGAAGGAGAGGGTTCCTTTAGTAGTTTTTTTATATCTATTTTATTATTACTATAGACCTTAGTTAACGAGTGGTGTATGGAGTGAAGATATATTTTTTCTGTTTCGCGTAAATAAGAAATGGTGTCATTAAGTGTCTTTTTAATAGATGGATTGATTTCTTCCATAAGAGGAATTAAATTCAATCTGATTTTATTCCGTGTATATTCATCTTCTAAATTAGTGCTATCAGTAACATAAGTTTGTCCAATAGCATCTAAATAAGCTTCAATCTCCTTTCTATACACACAGAGAAGGGGGCGAATAATGCCCTGATTGTGTGTGGGAATACCTGTTAGTCCTTTAATACCTGTTCCACGAATAAGGTTTAATAATAAAGTTTCAATGGTATCGTCAATATGGTGAGCTATAGCAATAGAACTAGCACTGAGTTCTTCCTTTAGTTTAAAAAACCATTGATATCGTAATTCCCTAGCAGCCATTTCGATAGATATGGCCTGTTGCTTGGCATAAGCAAAGGTGTCAAAGTTAGTTTTATAAAGGGGTACATTTAACTTTTTGCAAAGGTTGGTTACAAACTCTTCGTCTCGAAGTGATTCTCTATCACGTAACCAAAAGTTACAATGAAGTGCAATACAATGATACCCTAGCTTGCGTAAAATATGCAATAGGGCTACTGAGTCGGCCCCCCCACTAAGGGCAACTAATAAGATTTCTTTTCGTGAAGAAATCAAATGTTCTTTCTCTATGAAAGCTCTAACTTTATCTATTATCATCATAAGACAAAGATACTTTTTCTTTTGATTTCTATTTTACTGTTTAAGAAAAGTTTTTATCTCCTTATTTAAATAGATTCTAAATAGTTTGTTAAGCTAAAAGTAAAAATTTAACTTTGCATTGATATAAAAAGTGTTCAAATGTATGGAAAACTTCTAGATTAGAGTTTAACTTTTCTATGCGTAAACTCAATAGAAAAGAAAGATAATAATCAATACAAGGAATAATTAAGTTAAATAATAAGCTTTTAGAATAAATAGGAGGAGAACATACAAAGAAAAGATAAAGTTATGCGATTATCGGATTTGCAAACAGGAGAGCGGGCTGTCATCGTAAAAGTATTAGGTCACGGAGGCTTTAGAAAACGTATTATAGAGATGGGTTTTATAAAAGGTAAAACAGTAGAGGTTCTACTCAATGCTCCTTTAAAAGACCCTATAAAATACCGTGTATTAGGATATGATATCTCTTTGAGGCGTGAAGAAGCAAAGATGATCGAAGTAGTGAGCGAAAAAGAGGCTCGTGAGTTGCTATTTGATAAACCCAAAACTATTGAAGAACTTTATGAAAATATAGAAGTTGCAGAAGATAAATTACGAAACATAGCCCTTGATAAACGCAGAACTATAAATGTTGCACTAGTAGGAAATCCTAACTGTGGTAAAACCTCTTTGTTTAATATTGCATCAGGAGCTCACGAGAAAGTAGGAAACTATGGTGGAGTTACAGTAGATTCTAAAGAGGGATATTTTGATTTTGAAGGGTATCGATTTAGAATTGTTGATTTACCGGGTACTTATTCTTTATCTGCTTATACACCAGAAGAGGTTTATGTTAGAAAGCATATTGTAGAGGAGACTCCTGATATTATTATCAATGTGGTTGATGCTACTAACTTAGAGCGTAATTTATATTTAACTACTCAGTTAATAGATATGAATGTGCGCATGGTTATTGCTCTTAATATGTATGATGAATTAGAGAATAGCAAGAGCGAGCTAGATCATATTACATTGAGTAAAATGTTGGGGGTTCCTATGATACCTACAGTATGTACTAAAAATAAGGGTATTGATGATTTGTTTCATATTATTATTAATATGTACGAGGGAGCCGATTTCTTAGATAAGGATGGTAATATTGATCCCGAAATACTTAAAGAAATTAAAGAATGGCATCATCAGCATGTAGATGAAGCGAAACATACAGAACATATAGAAGATTATACTTCTGCAGGATCGGGTGATGTGCGTAAAGTATTTAGGCATATTCATATTAATCACGGACGAACTATTGAAAAAGCCATAAATTATATCAAAGAAGAGCTAGCTAAAAACAAAGAGATGCAATCGAGTTATTGTTTTCGGTTTTTAGCGATTAAGTTGTTAGAGAACGATGCTGAGGTACAACGAATCATTGAGCCCTTACCTAATAGTGAGGAAATTTTTGATCGTCAGGCTAAGATGGTTCAAAAAATAGCTTCTATTTATAATGAGAGTGCTGAATCTGCCATAACCGATGCTAAGTATGCGTTTATAGATGGTGCTTTACGTCAAACTTATAAAGAGAGTCATAGAGAACAACGTAAAACGACAAAGATTATAGACTCCATAGTAACCCATAAGTTTTGGGGGTTTCCTATATTTTTCCTTTTTATGTATATTACATTTATGGGTACTTTTGTATTAGGCGAGTATCCAATGGAGGGTATAGAGTGGCTGGTTAATCAATTAGGGGAGCTTGTTCAGCGAAATATGTCTGATGGACCTCTTAAGGGATTAATAGTAGATGGTATAATTAGTGGAGTAGGAGGGGTTATTGTGTTTTTACCCAATATCTTAATTTTATATTTCTTTATTTCACTAATGGAAGATTCGGGCTATATGGCACGGGCAGCTTTTATAATGGATAAGGTAATGCATAAAATGGGATTGCATGGAAAGTCTTTTATTCCTTTACTGATGGGTTTTGGTTGTAATGTTCCTGCTATTATGGCAACGCGTACCATAGAAAATAGAAAAACGCGTTTAATAACTATGCTTGTCAATCCACTGATGTCTTGTAGTGCCCGTTTACCTATTTATTTAGTTTTAATAGGCACATTTTTTCCAAAGAATGCTGGATTGATGTTACTATTAGTTTATGGCTTTGGTATTCTATTAGCCGTAGTAATGGCTAAAATATTTAGTAAAGCATTTAAGAAGGGAAATAATACCCCTTTTGTTATGGAATTACCACCTTATCGTATGCCTACAGGAAAGTCAGTATTAAGACAGACGTGGGAAAAAGGTGTGGTTTACTTAAAGAAGATGGGGGGGATTATATTAATAGCTACTGTATTTATATGGTTCTTAGGTTATTATCCTCAGGGAGATGAAACGATGACTGTTCAAGAGCAACAAGAGAACTCCTACATTGGTAAGATAGGTAAGGCCATAGAACCTGCTATAAAGCCTTTAGGTTTTGATTGGAAATTAGGTGTAGGTTTGCTTTCTGGTTTGGGAGCAAAAGAGTTGGTAGTAAGTACACTAGGTGTTTTATACGCTGGAGATGGTGAAAGTACTAATATTGGAAACAAACTAGCAGAGAATGGAGTGACTCCTTTGATTGCTTTTTGTTATATGATCTTCACCTTAATTTATTTACCCTGCGTGGCGGTATTGGTGGCTATAAAAAATGAATCTGGTGGGTGGAAATGGGCTATATTTACGGCTCTTTATACTACAGGGTTAGCTTGGTTAGTCTCCTTTGTGTTTTATAGAATTGGAATGTTATTTTTATAATTAATGGCTTATGGATACTCAGGAAATAATAGTATATCTTATAGTATTAGGTTGTGTTGGTTGGATTTTATCTCATCTATTTTCTTTTGTAAAGAGGACAAATAAAGGAGAAAGTCCATGTGATTCGTGTGCTACAGGCTGTGAGTTAAGGGATTTATATAAGGCTAAGCAGCTGGAGTGTGAGAAGGAGAAGGAGACAACAAAAAAGAATATTAATAAAAAAGGGCAATAAAGTTGGTTTT
>JAAYSY010000253.1 GCA_012518235.1 Bacteroidales bacterium | reverse complement strand
CTGGTATAGAAAAACTGGACGTTCATATCTTCATACTCTAATGTTTGGAGTAAGGCTTGTTGTTCGCTACGTTGGAGCATGTTGTTTAGTTCGTTGTCTTTATCGAAATGATCTTCGATGGCTCGTTTTTTCTGTCCAGTAATTATTAATACTTGTTCTACACCAACTGAAGCTAGTTCTTCTACTATGTATTGGATACAGGGTTTACTAGCAATGGGAATCATTTCTTTTGGTTGTGTTTTGGTTAAAGGAAGCATTCTTGTTCCTAGTCCTGCAGCTGGAATAACTGCTTTTTTGATCATTTAAGTCACCTCATTAGGGTTATGTATAGCATTATCTTCAGCAATTGGCTTGGTTGTTCCTGCATATTTAAGGGATGAAAAGATGGGGTTTCATATTTTGTATTTAAGGGATTTAAATAACTTGGAACGATTATTGGTAGCTAGGAGCAACCGTCATAGATGGAAGTACTGTGGGAAGTCTGACGTTGTATGCCCAATCAATCCCTCCAGATATGGTAATGTAAAGCGTGCTCGAATATTGATTAATTTCTGGATTCTAACCAGCTAATTATCTTAAGTAGATTGGTTCTACACCTTTCAATTAACTCGATGTCATTTCTTACGATTTTTCTCTGATAGCGATGTAAAATTGTGTTGCGTAAATTGTGCAACTTTTGGAAGTCGCCAATCATACTGCGGTACTGTTCACTAACAATAAAACTAGTTATTTTCAAAAAGTCCCCCGTACTCTTATCTTTAGAAAGACCATCAAAAACATCACTATCTAGTTCTAACTTATGTTTAATATAATCCCTTATTATCAAATCAAGAGCTATATCCAATTCAATACAGGCCACTCTAAGGTCACCATTTCTCAAATGACTTTCAGCCAAAAATAAATAGTCCCAATAAAATTGCCATTGTGGCTTAACCAAATCGTATGAATTAAGTTGTTTTAACTCCTCCGCACTCAGTTTGATTTTCACTTTTTTACCACTAGATGCAAAACTTCCGCTATCAAAACTTAAAGGCTTTGACCAAGAACCGTTTTCGCTAATTTGTATCTTTGAATACTCAAGGTTTTGCATCGGCCCCATATTTATTAGTCCAACATAACGACTGAAATCAGCAATATAAAAAGCATCTACATCTTTTTTTATAATATATAGGATTTTAAATAAATTAGAGTAAACTTTCGCAACTAAATTATGTAGTTTTTCCCACTCCTTTTCAGTCTTTCGATCAAGTACTTGAACTTTACCAGTTTGATCTATAGTCAATTTTTCATGGGATTCATAGTTACACAATTTAATCTCAATTTCGGGGTAGAAAAACCCTTTTTTTCTTTTTATAAAATGTTCCTCAGTTTTAGAATTATCAACACCTAACTCAGAAAACTTTGCTTGCATTTCATTTGTAAAATCCAGTATGTCTTTCGACTTATGTAAAACAACAGCTATCCTCTGATTTCTATATAATTCTTTTGTTTTTTGCGATTCGCAATCGTCTAAAAAGGAAACCTCAACTTCGGTATGAGCTATTCTTAACCTAAGATTATATTTAATCATATCACCCCACAAGATTGTACATAATTAAAATAAATTCCAGTTAATAACAGCCCATCTCCTAATATTTTGCAATGTGACTATCCAGCAGGAGGACTGTTCCCTTAAGCGAAATTAGCAAATATGAATCGGGCTCAAGCACTAGCTCTACAGCAGGAATAACTACCTTTTTGATCATTAGATTCAG
>JAAYSY010000043.1 GCA_012518235.1 Bacteroidales bacterium | reverse complement strand
CATTAAGACAGGGAATTGAATGATCATAGGAAGACATCCCCCCATAGGACTAACGCCATATTGACTATATAGGCCCATTACTTCTTGTTGCTTTTTCATTGCATCAGACTCGTCGGGATATTTGGCATTTATTTTATCTATTTCAGGTTTTAATACCCTCATTTTAGTTGATGACATAAATGTTTTCCATGTAGCTGGAAATACTACGGCTTTTACAGCTACTGTCATAAGGAGTAAAACAAGACCCATGCTTAACCCCCAACCCGATAGCCAGTCGAATATGTTAATCGTGAACCATTTGTTAATCCAGCGTAGAATAGGCCATCCTAAGTAAACTAAACGGTCTAAATCCCATTGATCTACTTTTGCTTTTCCATCATCTATTGCAAGAAGTGTTTTATAATGGTTTGGCCCTAAGTAGAAATGCATAGAAGTTGGTTTTGCACCCGATGGATCGAAGAACGTATTCATTTCTGCTGCGTAATCTTTTACATAATCAGCACCCTCTGGCTCTACTTTAGAGTCAAGTTTATTGTTGTTAAACCCTTGATCTGCAATAAATACAGAAGAGAAGAATCGGTTTTTGAAGGCAATCCAATTAAGCGTTTCTTCCACCTCTTTGTTCTCATTTTTCGCAGGCGATAAATCCTTTGTTTTGGAATGCTGGATTCTATAAGTTAATCTTGAAAGACGTTGCTCAAACGATCCACCTTGTTCGTGTTGACGAGCATGTTCACTCCAGTTAATATCGACATAGTCATTCGCTGCCAGCTTGTTTTGCATACCCGTTGCTTTGATTTGAAAATCAACAAGGTAGGTTTCTGGATTGAGCTCATAAATGAAGTCAATGTAACTTGTTTCGTCAGAGAGTAAACGCATAGTTACTTTTCTTTCTCCTTCTTTAATAGGCTTGAAAAAGTAATTTTGTGTTTGAATAATTTCATCAGCGTTATAAAAGTTGAAGTTTAACTTTGATTCTTCACCATTAAATAAAACCAAGGGATTTCCTTCTTGGTCATTATACTCTTTTAATTGAGCAGATACAATTCTACCGCCTTTATTAGAAAGAGTAACAGTCATCACATCATTTTCTAAAGTTACCTCTTGCTCTATGCCTTCACTTGCAGCAAAGAATACAGAGCTAGAATCGATGTCTGTAGTTTGAGTTCCAAAAGAAAGAGCTGCTTCTTGTTTAGCTTTTAGTGCGTTTTCTTCTTGCTGAACGGCAACAATAGAATCTTGATAGTGTTGCATAGCTTCTTGTTGTTCGGCTGTTGGTTTACTGAGCCAACTGAAAACAATCAATAATAATCCAATCAGTATTAAACCTGTGATGGTATTTTTATCCATTTCCTAAAATATGTTTTATGTTTTTATTTCTGAATAGTTGCTTTTATAAATGACAAAAAGAGAGGGTGAGTGTGTAATACACTACTTCCAAATTCAGGATGAAAGGCCACTCCAATATACCATTTATGAGTAGGGATTTCAATGATTTCTACTAATCCTGACTCTGGGTTTATTCCCGAACAAATCATTCCTTGTTTTTCAAAAGTATCTTTATATTCGTTATTAAACTCATAACGATGTCTATGTCTTTCTTGAATATGTTCCTTTTGATAGGCTTCGTAAGCTTTCGTGTCTTTTATAATCATACACTCATAAGCTCCAAGACGCATAGTTCCATTGGTGCCGAGTATGGATTTTTGTTCCTCCATAATATCCACGATATTATAAGGTGTTTTTTCATCTATTTCGGTAGAGTTAGCTTCTTTAAATTTTAATACATTTTGAGCAAACTCTACAGCCATACATTGCATACCAAGGCCTATACCAAATGTAGGGACATTATTTTTTCGAGTGTATTTAGCTGCAATTAGTTTTCCTTGTACTCCTCGAAGTCCAAATCCGGGGCAAATTACCACACCATCAAGACTAGCTAGTTTTTCATCAACCGTATTTTCGGTAATGTGCTCCGATTGAATAAACTGTATCTCGACTTTTCTATCATTATAGGTGGCTGCTTGAGTAAGAGCTTCTAAAATTGATTTATACGCATCGGGGAGTTCCACATATTTTCCGACTAAACCAATGGTTACTTTTTCTGTGGCTTTATCTCGTCTATTTAAAAAGTCACACCAGGGTTTTAGTTCTGGTTTTTCTCCTATTGGCATTCCAAGTTTAGAGAGAAT